>DMTJ01000014.1 GCA_003477185.1 Lentisphaeria bacterium | reverse complement strand
CTAGCGGCGGCTGGCTTGGGTGGCTTTGTGGTGTTCTTCGAGGTGTGGTTACGGTGATCGATGAGAGAATTGGTTTAGATTAGTATTCTTGGTACACAGTCTGGTACACAGGGGTTATATTGTGCCCTCCTGTTTTGCAGGGATTCTCGCCCAGTGGCGATGGAAATGGTGGAGCATGTAATATCCGATATGCTCCACCATTTCTCCAAGCAATCACGTCCAATGCGGAGTGGTTGCTTTGTTTTTTCTGGAGTCAGGAAGAACGGGAACACACTTCTCTCAGCTGTGCGCAAGTTCGGGCGCGGCACGCGTTGCATCTGACTTTTTCGCTGCTACAGTATCGGGCTTTTCGCGCCACGTACGCGAGCATCCCATCGGAGTATTTACAATGACCGAATTTTTCTATAGTCTCCTCTACCTCTTCGAGGGGGTCATAGCTGTATTTATTATCGTGATCGTCCTTCTTCAACGCAGCAAATCTGGCGGTGGCCTTGGCGGCATTACCGGTGGCGGAGCCATGGAAGACACTCTTGGAGCAGGAGCCGATGAGCTGCTGGTTAGGGTTACGAAATGGGCCTGCATCGTTTTCCTCGTGAATACGCTGATCCTGACTCGGATCGCTGGCGCAGGCAACACGAACGACATTGACGGCGCGAGCATTACGCCGCCCGGAATTAGCGAAGTGACGACCGACTCAACCAGCGCAGCTGCCACCAGCGCAGCCGCTACAGAAGAAGCAACGAAGGCCAGCGATACGGCATCCGCGCCAGAGGGTTCGACCGCGAAGGTTCCAATCGCTGCGTCCGAAGGCTCATCCCCGAAGCCTCCAGTCGCCGAGACTGCCGAGATTCCAGCTGAATCGGTCCCCGTAGAAGCGGCTCCTGCCGCTGGAGCTCCGGCCGCTGCCGTACCTGCTCCGGCGAAAGAGGCCGGGCAGGAATAAGCGTCGCTGGCCGATGACTGAGCGCACCGCGATCATTCGCAACGCAAACGGCATTCACTGCCGGCCGTCTGCGCTCATCCTCCAAGCGACCAAGGACTACACCGGCTCTCTGGAGATCACGTCAGACCATGGCGCGACCGACCTGCGGAGCGTCATTGGCCTGATCGGTCTTGGCCTGACGCAGGGACTGGAAGTCACCATCCATGTTGACGGTCCAGACGAGACAGCGATGGCTGACAGCCTGTACGAGTTGTTCGAACGTCGCTTCGACTTTCCGCCGAAATCCAGTAGATAGGGCAGTAGCTATGAAGAGCGCATACGAGCTTGCGATGGAGCGTTTTGGCGGCGAGGAAACTCCCTCTCCAATCAGCGACGCCCAAAAAGAACAGATCGCAGAAATAGCCAGTCGCTACAAGGCCAAGGAAGCGGAAGCGCGTCTCTACGCGGACGAGCAGCGCAAGAAGGCCACGACCGTCAAAGAACTAGATCAGATTCAGGCAGATCTCGCGGTGGAACTCGCTTCAGCGACACAGCGCTGCGAAAAAGAGAAGCAGAAGATTCGGGACCGATAGGCAGGCTCTCTCTATCTCCTGTTAATCCTCTCTAATTTCCCTTCCCCGTCGACGACGCACTAAGTCACAGCCCGTCTTGGAGAATATCCAACAGCCAAAGGCAGGCGAAGCCAACGAATCTCCAACGTCCAAGACTGTGAATACGTCTCGACAGTCTTGATTTGGAAATTGGAAATTTGCGTTTCGCTCCGGATCCCCTTGGTCGGGCTCTTCCCTTCGGGAGGTCCCTGTTTGCGCTCAGGCGCCATTCGCACTGGCGTCAGGCCCCCAGTAGATCATCCAACAGGACTCTGACATTGTGCACCATGTCAGGCGCACGCACGACTTCCGGCAAGTGCCCGGGAAGATACGCGAGTATGCGGCCTCCCCATGGCGTAGTGGACTCATAGGCCTGCACGAAGGTCCCCTCATCCGTGGTCGTCTCCATCAACGAATAGATCGGACAGGTCTGCTCGAGATGGATATAAATCTCGTCTGTGGGCAAACTCACTGGCTTTAGCTTCTTGCAAAGCGGATGCCGTGACCGAGAAACGGTGACCTCATACGGACGCCTTGGGTGTGATGACTTCGGGACAGCATCAGGATCCCCCGGCCGCACCCAACGCAGGCCCACGATTTCACGCCACCAAGCCTCGTGCCAGAATGCAGCGCTGGCACCGTGAAGCAGTAGTAGGCTCCCGCCAGCCAGCAGATAGTTGCGAAGCTCCCGGCCCGCACACTCCGATGGCTGCGGTACCTCGCAGGTCGCTGCGATCATGTTCAACACAATCAACTCGTAGCGCTCGCTGAGTGTAGTTTCGAAGCAGCTCCAATCATCTTCCCGAAACTCTATGTCGTAGCTGGCCTGAATCTCTTCATACAGATTGCGCCCAGGATAAGCCCCGTAGTGGTTGTCGCTCGCGAAAAGTATCACTACTTACCGTGTCCGTGCAAAGTTAGAATCGACCATCATCTCCGCCGCTGTAAAGTTTTCCCGAAAGAATGCGCCCCAGCGGCCCTGCAATGCCAGGCTCTCCTCCGGCGTGCCGTTGCGCAACAGGTCCGCGAACTCCGCGGCTTCCTGATAGGAAAACGGCAGGGCATTGAAGGCGTTCATGGCGTCGGGTACATCTTCCGGGCCACCAGCTTCGGCTATCGCTCCCCAGGCGGAGATTAGATCCTCGCGCGTATCAATGATGATGATCTTGATCATGGTACGGATCATGCCGAAATATGGTCCGGTGAGGCTCCCGTCGTAGCTGAAGCCCGCTGCGTCCGCGAACGGTTTCTGGTCGCCATCACTCATGTGGGCACGGTCGGCGTCGGTATAGACATCGCGCCGAATCGGTAGCCTGCGCAAGGCATACTTCTGCGGCCCGCCAGGCTCGCCGGGGCGATAGTTCCACAGCCGCTGGCCTTCCTGCGACAGCACAAACTCCATGAACATGATCGCCAACTCACGATTGGGCGCGCCGCGCAACAGCAGCACAGGATCCACGGAAATTGATGACCCGCCACGCGGCGTGACGTATTGAATCCGCGAGCCCTCGCCGCCAGACTGGTACTCGCTCCAGTCTGCCTGCGAACGGCCATAAAAGTCGATGCACATTCCGGCTGCGGCGGCCCCACTACTGACATCGCGCGGAATCTTCCCTGCCGAATCCGTGATGTAGCGAGCATTTCCGCCAATTCTCTTGATCAGATTAAAGCCATTGTCCCAGCCAGCCGACAACGCCGCCATGCGGTCCTCTTCGCTGGCATTGGCAGGCAAGAGCGCGAGTTCTTCGGCCATCTGCTGCTGCACCAGCATCTCGAAGCACTTGGTGATCGAGCCGGACTTAGTCGGATCGGCCACACCGACGTTGCGATAGTAGTTTGGATGTCCAATATCTTCCCAAGATGTCGGCGGCAGCGCGGGCAACAGTTTGAGCCGCTCCGGATTATAACAAATGCCAAAGGCCGACAAGCAAGTGCCGTAGTAGCGCCCCTTCGGATCATAGAAATGCTCGCCGCTGAAAGATGCCGGAATGGCGTCTTCGCTGAACCATTCGGGATGCTTCTCCAATAAGCCAGCATCCACGCCGTGACCCTTCGCCGCCTGCTGACGCATATAGTACTCCCCTCCCCCGAAGAACAGGTCGATCCCAATCCCGATCTCAGAAGCCAAAAACTCGCTGTGGGCCTGACGCTCCAGCGAGGTGGCCGTCTCCTCATTGAACCGACGATCATCGAACGACTTGTGCACCTCTCGTGTCCATTCCCGCCCCTGGTCGAGCCAATAGCGACGAAAGGCGCTTACGTATTGATCATCGATAAACCGCACAATCTCGGAAGTGCCGCCGGGGGCG
>DMTJ01000486.1 GCA_003477185.1 Lentisphaeria bacterium | reverse complement strand
CGGTGCGCCAAGGGCGAAGGACAGCGTGACCGGAAAGATGGCTGTCCCGGGCGTTTTGGTGTTGCCCTCCGCCGCTGCGATGTTGGAGATCGAGAGGGTCGGCGGGGTGAAGTAGTTGAAATTGGCGAAGAGGATGGACTGGTCCCAGTCGACAGTCTGCAGCAAGGGATTGGGTCGCGTGGCGCGAATCCTCCCGACCAACGGCGCGGAACTTTCGTCGACCTGAATCCAGTACGTTCCGGGGGGGAGGTCCGTAAATACGTAGCGGCCGTCGTTGTCCGTGCTTGTGCTGGTATGTAGACCATCCTCACCGGGCTCGAAAGTTTCATCGCCATCGTCGAGATAAAGGGTGATGGTGACTGAAGCAATCCCGGCTTCGTTCTCGGCCGCGAAGATGCCATTGGCGTTCTGGTCATTCCACAGTAGGCCGGCGATACTTCCCAGTCGCGACCGATTGCCAAAATCGATGCCAGTAACCTCTTGGCCGGCAGTCAGAGTCTGGCTGTGAGTTGTTGTCGGAAGGGTCTGGGCCCAGCCCACGGGAACTTCCTGGCGAATCGCATAGGTTCCGGATGGAACAGCCTGGATCGTATACGATCCAGCCTCCCCGCTCGACAGCGCCGACGGCTCACCGGTGTCAAACTCACCGTTTCCATTCAGATCGACATAAACGCGGACGCCCGGAATTCCCGGTTCGGCGCCGTTCCGAGACATCCCCCAATCGGTATCCTCCCAGACCAGCCCTTGAATGCTGGCGGTCCCGACTACCTCGACACTGAGCGACAGCGTGAAGAGCGGCTCGTCGCGGTCATTGCTTACGAGTTGGAGGGGGCCGCTATGGGGGCCGAGCGACGCGCTTTCGACGCCAATTGTAAAGGTCGCAGAGCTACGTGCGTCGATTGTGGCGGGCGGGGCGACAACGATGCTGAACCCGGCCGGAAGAGTTAAGCTGCCTAGCACCAATGGCTCGAGGCCGTCGTTGTACACGGTGAATACCTTGTTGACGAATCCAGAACCTTCGCCGACTGCGCCAAGATCGATCGAGCTGTGAAGGTAGGTATTGTCGTACGCCATCGCGATTTCGGGACCGGTCAGAGATTGAATGTCAAAGATGCGGACCCCATCAGCGAGGGTGGGGAGATACGCTCTGCCATCGCCAATGGTCGGCTTCAGCGCGTAGGTCGCCGTCAGCTTAAAAATCGTGGTCATGGAGGACTCGGAAATTTGTATGAACGAAAATCCGCCGCTGCTAAACCCACCATAGGCGCCACCCGAAGCGGTGATCGCGAGCGTGTTGTCGACTGCTAGCTGCCAGGGGAACTCGCTCAGCGACAAGCGGCCAAGTACCGACGGAGAGGTCGGCGCCGTCAGCGAAAAGGCAGACATGCCGCCGTCGCTGGATGATGCTTCTGCGACGTACAGACGGTCATCCTTACCAAGGGCCAGTCCCCACGGCCCGCTCAGGTTTGTATTCGCAATCAATGTTGGGTTCGAAGCATCCGATACATCAATGGTAAAGAGACCGAAGTTTCGATCGCTACTGTAAACGATCGAGTCACGGAGTACCGATGCGACGAAGCGAGAGGTGATTCCGCCGCAGCCAGCAGCCAAGTTTACGGTGAGGTTGCCGGTCACATCGCCTATCGACACAGGATTGGTCCCATCAAGAATGCGCAGACCGTTGTCGCCCTCAGAAATGAAGATCTGCTTTGAACTGCTGACCAAGACATGATAGGCGCTGGGACTCGGAGTATAGGACTGTTGATCACAGGGATTGGGTGCCGGAACGTAGCTGGCTACCGGGATCCGATTCAGTTCGGTCACGTTGTCGGGATCGGTAACATCCAACACTAGCGTCCCAGACAGCCTGGCCGCGACGAAGGCAACGGTACGGGCCGGGGTGTCGTAATCGACGACAACAACGTGCCGGGCATCGAAGCCGTCGGCGTAAATCGACAAGGGAGTGGGAGTAGTGGGATCGCTGACATCCACGATTCTCAGCCCTGAATTCCCGTCAGCGATGTAGAGAAGATCGTGATGAACAGTGACTGACCACGGCGTACTGGCAGCCGCACTGCCGAGCGGCTGGACTGGCCGCAGGACGGCAATCGTCTCAGACGTTCTGTTCCCCTCTTCATCTTCAAGGGTGACGGTTACGTCAGCCTTTCCCTGGAAACCAGCCGCGTACTCAATGGTCAAGGCACCACCTTTGGCCGAGTCGAGAATGTCGACGGATGCGATCCGTGGAACGTGGCTGGTATCACCCGCCAGCGCGACGAGCGCAGCGATGACGCTCTGACCAGAAATAACCTGGCCGAAGATCATATGCTTGCCGTCCAGATGTGTCGTCGCACCGTCGGTGATGAAAAACTGGCTGTCATTGGTGTTGGCACCAGAATTGGCCATCGCCAAGACGCCTTTCTCGGAGAAGTTCAGGCCCTCCTGGATATCGAACTGGTCATCAAAATCACCGAGTGGACTGCCACCGGTTCCATTGCCGTTCTGCTTATCCCCAGTTTGAATGATCAGCCCGCCAGCCCCAGTTAAATCGACAATGCGGTGGATGGGGACATCTGTGAAGAACGGATCGGCGCCCGGATCTACCTCGCCCTGCGCGTCGAATCCGGTCGTTGCTAAGGCGATGAATCGAGCCGCTGCGTCGCCGCCGCGGGTTTCGAATAGCTCGACGATGATGCTGCCCAAGGAGCTGCCGGTTGAATCAATAATGTGGATCTGGGCGAAGCGATTGACGGTGGAGATGCGGGCTCTGAGGCCGGGGTGCGAACTGACGGCGGATACCGAGACGTCGTTGCTGTCGGGATCAGCTGCACGCACCGCATAGACTTTGGAACCTTCGATCAGAACCAGCTCGCTGGGCAGCGCGGAAACAAACGTCGGCGGTACTCCAGCATAGAGACTAGCGCTCAGCAGAAAGACCGCAAGGAGGCGGGCCGACAGGTATGGCCGGAGGCGTAGAAGAGACAAAAGTGGGGTTCCCGCAGCATTGTGACGTGTTAAGCGGCACCACAGTACCGGTCGAGCGAGCGAGAATCCAACGATCTTGGGACGAATCGCGGTTCCGAATTCTTAGGTTGGCTTGCTACCAGAGCGGGCGAGCCAGCATGGCGTCCAGGCGTTCCAGCCAAGTCTCGGCCTGAGGAGTTGACGTTCCTGAGACCTCAGACTTGATCTCTGCGGTCTGGTTGATGTTGGTGCAGGTGGAAAGCTCGATGGCGGTGTGAGTGGCGGTGGACATGACGGGCTCCTGTGGTGGACTGTGAGACGGGTTTCATTCATTGAACGCAGAAAACCCGAAGAGGTTGACTCGTTCCCTCAATTTTTCCTTGATTGGTCTAACTGTCAGTAGTTTGCCTCTTGACGTTTTACCACGCTAAGTGGCGTGTAGTGGACCGATGTAGCTAAATTACGGAAATGGGCTGAGGATGTATGAAGATTGTAAGAGCAATGACAGCAGCGCTGCTGTTTGCGGGCGTGCTGAGCGCAGAGCCGATCGTGGCTAAGATCTATGACGGAAAACCGCTGAAGGTATTGCTGGCGACAGGAGGCTGTTGCCATGATTACAAAAAGCAGGGCGATATCATCCCTGCGCTACTCAAGACGCGCGGAAACTTCGAGGTCGAGGTCATCGGTCCGGATCTGGCTGCGGTCCAGGAGGCCTTGCGGGCTCCCGACTGGGCAGCGGGCTATGATGCTGTCATCTACAACCTTTGCGATGCGAATCAGACAGACGCTGCGCTTATCCACAACATTGCCAAGGTACATACCGAGGGGACCACTGCCGCGGTCATGGTGCATTGCGCGCTGCACTCCTATCACTGGAAGATGGGCACGGATCGGACCAAATACGAGGAAGAGGAATGGCTGAAGGTGACGGGGATTGCGTCCGGAAACCATGGCCCGAAGGCCCCGATCACCGTGACGGTCACGGAGCCGACCCACCCGATCATGCAGGGGCTGCCGAAAGGGTGGACCACCCCCAAGGGTGAGTTGTATAACGCGCATGAAATTCTGCCGACGGTAACACCGCTGGCAACTGGCGACAACGGCAACAAGAAGCAGGGCGAGCAGGTTTGTATCTGGGTGAACCAGTGCGAGAAAACCCGGATCTTTGGGACCTCGATGGGCCATCATAACGAGACCATGCAGCAGCCGGTCTACGGAGACCTGCTGACTCGAGGCCTACTTTGGGCCTGCGATCGCTTGCCAGAAGCTGAGAAGCCGGAGCCAAGAAAGATCTGCCTGGTCGCTGGCAAGGACAGTCATGGACGCGACGCGCATGCCCATGGCCCCGGCCTGCACTTCCTCAGGGACGAACTGACCGCTCACGCTCCCGGCGTTGAAGTGGCCTTGCATAAAGGCGGCTGGCCTCAAGATCCGGCATTTTTCGAAGGCGCAGATGCCATCGTGATCTATTGTGACGGCGGGCGCAGGCATGTCACCATGAACCATCGTGATGCGCTGGACACAATGGCCGCGGCGGGAGTGGGAATCGGCTGCATTCACTACGCTGTGGAGATGCCCAAAGGCGAACCAGGCGATGCCTTGTGCG
>DMTJ01000327.1 GCA_003477185.1 Lentisphaeria bacterium | reverse complement strand
AGGAATCTGGCGGCTCCATTGCCATCACTCATTACGGGGAAGTCCACGACATCCTGACAGACGCCGGGGGCATGGACATCTACAATATCCTCCTTGATCCAGCCACCAGCGTGCTACCATCGCTGCCTCCAGACTTACGCGAAACCTTGCATGTGATCTTGCCGCAGCACAAGGGCTTCCGCAACCAGATGAATCGGGCCATCCACCTGGAGATTCCGGAGCCAGCACGACTGGCCGAGATCACTGCGCGAATGGCAGAGGAAATCAATCGGCCGGCGCCAGGCTCGGCGGATGTGGTGGCGGCATGCTTACGAATCTTCCTGATCGAGTGTTGCCGGGCCGCGCAACGAAGCGGTATCCAATCAAGCCATGCTCTGGGTACACCTGCGTGGGTAGAGCGGCTCTGCGCCCGCATGGACACGCAGTACGCGCAGCAACTGACGCTTGAAGACTTGGCTGTGGCGGTGCGTCTGAGCCCTGGCTATCTTTGTCGTGCCTTCAAGCGGCACACAGGCAAGACCGTGTTCGCATACCTAATCGAGCGCCGCATCCAAGCTGCAATGTTGCGGTTGTCGACTACTGACGACAAGGTCATTGCCATTGCGCTGGAGTGCGGTTTCAATGACCTGACCTACTTCAATCGCAAGTTTCGCCAACTCCTCGGCTGCACGCCGACCGCCTACCGCCGGCGACAACATGATCCAGCTCTGGTCCTGCCCCCGACCAATCCGATTTGCCACATCCTAGGTGGTGAAGATAGGCATCCGCATGTCACCGAGCATCTGGACATGACTCCCTTCGCATAAAATGCAATGACCTGTCAGATGGTGACATCACCACGCATTTATTCAAAAGATCAACCGACCTTCAGGCCCAGTTTACCTCTCAGCGAGAAACGCGAGCACCCTGTCCATCGGCCAGCAGTTCAGGATATGCTCCTGGCTCATCCACGCTTTGCGACAGAAGCCAAGCCCCATCGGGATGTACTCGAATTGGTAACGCGCATGTGCGTCGGGATTGACGCTGCATAACGCGCCCTTCTCGGCGGCACGCCGCCAGATCGTCCAATCCAGATCGAGCCGCGATGGGTTGCAGTTGAACTCGAGGGCAACGTTGTTTGCGATTGCCGCATCCAGCACCTTCTCAATGTCGAGCGCATACGGCTCACGCCGTAGCAGAATACGGCCGGTCGGATGGGCGATGATGCGCACCGCGGGGTGCTCAATAGCCTTGATCATCCGGGCGGTCTGCTCCTCCTCGCTGCGCGAAAATGATGAATGAATCGCCCCGATCGCATAGTCCAACTGGGCCAGGACGTCGTCTTCGTAGTCAAGGGTACCGTTGACCATGATATCGCACTCCACGCCAGCAAGCAGCCGAAAGTCCGGAATCGTAGGCGCGAGCTCGCGAATGGTCTGGATCTGTGCCAGCAAGCGCTCGACGTCAAGGCCGCGCGCCTGCACAGATGACTTGCTGTGATCGGTGATGCCAAGATAGGTATGACCGAGCCCCTGCGCATGCCTGACCAGCTCTTCGATCGTGTTGGTACCGTCGGAGGCACGCGTATGGCAATGCAGAACGCCGGTATAGTCCTGATCCTGCACCAGCCGGGGGAAGGCTCCGTCCGGCCCGATCGGCTCGGCGCGCTCGACCTCGCCCAGATTCTCGCGCAGCTCTGGCGGAATGTAGCACAGGCCCAGCTGGTGGTACAGGTCGGCCTCCTCCAAGCAAGGAATGCGTTGGTCCTGCTCTGGGCCTTCGAACAGTCCCCACTCGCTGACCTTCATGCCCATGCATAGGGCGCGGCCACGCAGAGCGATGTTGTGGTCCTTGCTGCCGCTGAAGTGCTGCAACGCGTTGGCGAAGACATCATCGCCAACCAGGCGCAGATCACACTGGATGCCGCCTTTCATGATGACCGATGATTTGGTCACGCCGTGTGTAAGTACCGTGTCGACCTCTGGAAGCGTGACGAACACCGCCATAACTGCAGCTGGCTCCTCGGTCGAAGCCAGAATGTCCGCGTCCTTGGTCACGTTCTTAAAGCGCCGCAGGCTGCCCGCCATTTCGATACGTTGCAGCTGGGGCAACTCCCGCAAGGCCGCAATAATCTTGTCCGCAGCGCTGCGTGCCTTCCGATACAGGAATAGTGAAGCGTTTCTCTTCTTGAGCTGGATTGCTTCGAGGATCTTGGCAGCAGTCTTCTCCCCACAGCCCGCCAGCGCAGCAACCCGCCCATCCTCACAGGCAGCCGTGAGACCCTCGAGGTCTGAGATCTCCAACTCTTGGTAAAACAGCTTGGCCTTCTTGGGGCCCACGCCGTTTAACGACATCACATCCAGTAGCCCATCCGGGAACTGAGCACGCAAGTTGTCGAGGTATGCCAGCTTCCCGTGCGCGACCAGTTCCTGCAGCTTCTGGACGAGTGACTTACCAAAGCCCTTTTGCTTGGCGATCTCCCCGCTGGTTACCAGCTCCTGAAAGTCACCATCGAGCCCGTTTAGCGCCCGCGCGCCATTGGTATAGGCGCGAATCTTGAATGTACCTTCGCCCTTTAGCTCAAGCCAGAGTGCGATCTCTTCGAGAGCGGCGATAGCTTGCCTACGTGTTACCGCCATGCGACTCTCCTATTGATACGGAAGCGGAATGATCTCAAATGTGCCTGGCGGACTTGGCCCAAGCTTTGGTCACAGCCAGGCATTCCTCGTGGCTCGCCCGAGGCTCGTAGCCCAATTCCTCTTTGAGCTTCTTGTTTGAGAAGCAGACGCCGTGCCCATAGACATGCAGTAAATCAGCGCTTGGCGGCTTTGCTACTTTCTGGGTCACCTTGAGGGCTGGCGGCCGATACTCGGTCTTCGGGTTATCCAGCACTCGCTTGCGACAACGCTCGCGAAGGCTCTCCGGTGTCATCTTCCACAGCTTCTTCTGCAGGCCGCCCAGACTCTTGGTGCTATTTGCTTGGAACGAGCTGTATTTTAGAATAGGCAGCACTGCGTTCTTCCAGGCATCGGCAAAGAAGCCGACGTCGTCGGCTCCGGCCGCAGCGAGCTTTGCGATATCCGCAAAATCGATCGACTTCAACTCTGCGCCGATCCAGTCTGCGTAAGGCTGGTAGAGCTGCTCCCAGGTGAGCTCGTCGCTATCGGTAACATGATAGATCTGGCCGATGGCCTGGGCTTCACGGACCGCCAGCAAGATCGCTTCCACTGCGTTATCCACATGGATTGCATTGGACGCATGCTTGCCACCATTGACCACGGAAATCACGCCAGCGCGAATGGCACTGATGGGCCCCACGGTATAGGGCGCGGAGAAGGGGCCCCAAATGTTGCCCATGCGTAGCACAGTCAACGGCAGG
>DMTJ01000174.1 GCA_003477185.1 Lentisphaeria bacterium | reverse complement strand
CGCATCCCAGCATCCGCAGCAAGCTGCGCCCATTCATCTGCATCAAAGCCAACGGGGTTAAAGGCCTCGGCCAGCTGGGCATACTCGTCTCGCGGGATGGATTTTCGCCGCATAACCCACTCGGCCACGCCGGGACCGACGCCGCCGTCCTCCATCCGCTCGCCCTTCCACACACCACCGGGCAGCGAGTAAAGCCCCCAGTGGATAAACATGCCAAACTTAGCCTCATTAAATGCCGCTAGCGCGGGAGCCTTGGTGGCGTGCATCCTCGCCCATTCACTAGCCCGTTCAGCCTCAAGAGTGGCGCCCATGGCTACTCCACCACCTTGATCACCAGATTATCGAGATAGATTGTCGCGTCAGACTTCCCCCCAAGGCAAAGCCCCACCCAGCTTACTGCCTGAGCTGTCCCGCCTTCGATCGGGTGCTCACTCTTGCGCGTGCCGAACTTTGTATCCACCACCGTGAGTGCAATCTTCGCATCAGGTATCCCGACTGGTAGAGCCATTGCGTAGTGCACCCATTCATCGTTTGCCACTGCCATACTCTTGCCGTTGACTCTCACTCCCTGGAACGTGCAGGCAGCATTCAGCGATTCCTGAGATGGCTTGGTCGTGTAGTCCCGCACCAAAACTGACAGTGGATGGCCGCCCGCCTTCGGCACCCACACGTCGAACGAGACCTCCACCGTCCCGCTGCGGATCACGTCTGCCCCCTTGAACCATTGGCTCAAGCACGGCTGGTGCCTATGCTTCACTGTCCTTGAATTCGTGATTTGAAGGGACTTGCCGCCAGCTGCCACCTCATCGTAGCAGTGCGAAATCCCAGCCTTTCCTGCCGCGTCGTCCACCTCCAGAATCCCAATGACCGCCGCGCTGATTCCCTCTTCGAAGTCGTCGGCGATGATCACCTTGGTGCCAGCGCCCTCAGCGGCTGCCGCGTCAAACAACGCCGCAAAGTCGAGTGTTTCACCAACTGCTCGCGCAGGCTTCTTGCCCCCGGGCACCTCATGCTCCAGGTACTCGGAACTTACCAACAAGCCGCGTTTGTCAGTCGCTTCAAAGAAGAATGCCACCGTTCCCGGCAGCAGCTCAGCGCTGATCTCGGAGCCGTCCACAGTCGCAGGTGTTGCCTGCCATTCTTTATCCGGCCAGGGGATGTCATCATCCAGCGTGTACAACAATCTTGCCCCCTTGATCTGCCCCAGTAAATCGCTGGTCACGGATGCCGCGTTCCCGTTCGCCTGCGGCTTGCCCAGCTCCAGCAGGGGCTCTCCGTCCTTAAGTACACTGTCGGCAAAGGCAAAGTATTCCGCCACATCAAACAGATGACCGTGCTTCATCCTCAGGCCAAAGCGCAGCGTGGCTGGCCCTTGCACCGCCCGGGCTGAGGCCTGCGTAGCTGGCATAGAAAAGTGAAAATCGTTCGTGCCGTTCACCCAGAAAGTCGGGTAGGTCACATTCTCGAAGTAGCCAGAGCCGTCGTAGTGCTCGTTTACAAAATCCGCGTGCGCGCCGTCCGCAATCGCCCGCCCCTGGTGCCCGTCTGAGTCACTCAAGAAGCCACAGCCATATACTGGGATCGCGCACTTAAAGCGAGTATCCACCCCCATCACAGTGCTCGTCAGAGTACCACCCCAGCTGATCCCATGAACTACGGTCTGCTCGGCGTTAACCTCCGGAAACGAGCGAATTAAAGAATGCCCAGCAATGATTTGGGCTACCGCATGAAAATACCATTGCTGCGCCAACGGTCGTTCGACCTTGGCAAAGACTCCGAGACGTGAAGGCCCCGGCGTAGGCGTGAGCTGGCGCCCTTTACCGCCCTTTGTCTTCAATGGCAGATGGCCTTCCAGGTCCATAGAAATGGCTGCGTAGCCATGCTTATTCCAAAGTCTCACCCACTTCTCGAAAGCAGTCCCGCCTCCGCCGTGCACGCAAACAATCGCGGGCCAGCCGTCTTCCGGTGCCTCCCCGGCAGGCGCGCTATAATAGGCAAAAACCTGCGCGGGCTTCCCCTCATAGACCAACCCCTCGTACAAAATGCCCGTCATCCCAGCTTTCGCAGCAAGCTCTGTCTGCTCCCACTTCGGCGTCTCATACAGCGCAGCCAGATCCCACGATCCGACAGTTCCCTGCCCACAAGCCACGGCCGCCACCACGAAAGACACTACCAGATAACGCTTCACAGTTCTTCCTGCTAGTTCCGTTCTGTTCCAAAGATGTTACCCTACCCTGCTGAGATCTCACTGCCACCATTAGAGCGATTCAAAGTAGCGCCATCTTGGGGAACAGCGGAGCCCGTTCGCAGTCCCTGCCGGCTAGCCATTGAATGGCCAAGAAAGGATCGACTCGAGTCGATCCTTTTCCTTCGCGTCCCCCCTTCCCTCGCGCTCAGAACTCGTCGAACGCGATCTGGTTTGAGCCAACGCCCAGCTCATTGAGCATGCAGCGCGCGGCATAAATCATCGGCTGTGGCCCACACAGATAATACTCAACAGTCGCGGGTTCAGGATGCGCAGCCAAGTACTCGCGACGCAACACATCATGGATATACCCCGTGTGCCCCTGCCAGTCATCGCTGTCTAACGGCTCAGACAAGGTCAGCTGAAACGAAAAGTTCTAATACCTCTGCGCCAGCTCCTCAAAGTAGTCCACATGTAACAGCTCCTGTCGCGAACGCGCACCATACCAAAAACTACCGGTCCGCTTCGTCTCCAGCGCCTATAGGAGATGCTCAAGATGCGCGCGAAGTGGGGCCATTCCGGCACCGCCTCCCAGGTACACCATCTCGGCCTCGGTGTCGCGCACCAGAAAATCACCAAAGAGCCCGACCGCCGCCACCGTATCGCCAGGCTTCAGCGCCCAGACATAGCTCGAGCCAACGCCCGCCGAGCGAGCTCGTTATTCGCGAGGCCAGGAGCTTGGCGGCCTTCGGGGAATGTCGCGATAAATCGAGCCATCGAGCGCTAGAATTTGCCTGTTGAAGTGCGACTAAAGCGCCACGCTATTTTAACTGCACAAAGATACGTAGTCGCTTGTAGTCGTAGCCCTTCCCAGACTTGGTGAATGTCCAGTCAGTGTGTTGTCCAGGGCTGTTGCCAATCCCGAGGTCTGCTTGCGCACCTGCGCGACGGTTGTTAATCGCCAGCAGCGTGGTCTTACTGCCAGTGGCATGGATCTGTAGGCAGCCATAGCCATTCACGGGCTCAGCTCTTTGATCTCCGACGTCGTAGCTACCAGCGTTTGCGCCCCCCACCTTTCCCGCATTGGCCGGAGTGTAGTTGTGTGGCCAGAACTCGATATTGCCAATGTCGCCTTTTCCGGCCCCAGCCACAGACGGGATGATTGAGTACACCCGCAGACCGCTTACTGCCTGTTGAAAAACGTTCCTGTTGACACTGGTTGGCAACGCAAGCTGGGCGAGCTTCTGGGTAAATGCGTTCATGGAGACGTACACCCATTGAACTTGGTCTGCCTTACCGAGTTCGAGCAAGTAGCCGATGCGCGCGATGCCACCGCTGAGCTCAGCGCTGCGGTCGCTTGTGTACCTTGGGGTATCACTGAGCATGGCTAGGTCAAGATCATAAAGCAGTTCGTAGTCGGCGGCGACGCCAATCTGTTCCAAAATGGATTTGGGTGCGGGCAGAGCCCCAGCCCGAAAGGCCCCGGTCGACAGCCCGGCGGCATTTATGAGATTGGGCTCGGCGAGCTTGTCCCAGGCAAACCGCAGCGCAACGGGCGCAGCCACGCTTGTTGCCTGCAAGATCACGTCTGAGCCTTCAATGGTGGCTTTGGCCGGCTGCCATCCCTTACTGTCAGGGCCAATTATCTCGAAGTGAGAAAGGGGCTTTCCGTCTCGACTAGCCACCCCTTCCGCATGATCGAAGCTCACGCGGATGCGGTCCCCTTCGATCCTCATGCTCCTGTAGCGTGGCCCGGAATATGCGATGCCGGTCTTACCATAGCTCTTGGCCAAAGCGAGGTTGGCTAGGCGCAGACCTACGTCCTGCTTGTTACGGGGGTGAATGTCCTTCACATTGCCAATGTCGTTGATCACGACCATCCCGGAATCCGCAAGACGTGTCTCGACCGCTGCTTGCTGCTCCCAGAATTTCGCCAGCACGGTCTTATCTTCCTTGCCGTAGTGGTACGGGGCGATCTGCACGAAGTAGTACGGAATCTCCGGCTGCCAGACTTGGCGCCAGCCCTCCACCAGGGCGATCGTCTTCTCGGTGTAGTCGCTTTCGGTATGATTGGACTCGCCCTGGTACCAGATCGCGCCACGGATGGCATACGGGATCAGCGGCGCAATCATGGCGTTATACAGCATGGTCGGACTCTGGTGGGTCTTGAAGGGGACCAGTGCTTGGGG
>DMTJ01000301.1 GCA_003477185.1 Lentisphaeria bacterium | reverse complement strand
CTCGCCGACCGGCTCGACAGGATGGACCTGAGCGAGCTGCAACAATCGGTTGAGAAACTGGGGGATGGCGCGGGCACGCTGCCGGGCGATCCAGACGCCAACGCACCGCCTGCCGGGGACCTAGATGCGAACGCGCCCCCGATGGCGGCGGTCGGCGACCTGTTTCACATTGACAAGCTCCAAGAGATCGCGCTGTGGGCTGTCAGTGCTGTGGTCAACGCGCTGCACGAGCAACTGCTGCCCCTGCTGGCGAATGTCGGCTCGCTGCTCTTTAACTTTATCATCATCCTGTTTGTCATGTTCTACTTTCTCCGGGAAGGAGAGAATGTGGTGAAGTTCCTGATGCGCGTGAGCCCGCTTCCCGATGCCTACGAGCGACGCTTGTTCGAGCGAGCTCGCACCATTGTGAGCTCAGCAGTTGTCGGCACCGGCCTTACCTCGCTGGCGCAGGGCGTGCTGGGAATGATTGCATTCGCCGTAGTCGGGATTCCGTGGTTTTTCTATGGCGTACTGATGATGATGACGTCGCTGGTGCCGCTGATTGGTACGGCCCTGGTTTGGCTGCCTTGTGTGGTCTATCTGCTGATTATCGGCGCGACGGGGAAGGCAATTGGTCTGGCGATCTGGTGTGCCGTGGTGGTTGGCAGTGCGGATAACTTTTTACGGCCGTTCTTTATGAAAGGAGATACTGGGCTGTCCTCCGGCTTGCTGTTCTTTGCGATTATCGGCGGCGTTCAGGTCTTTGGCCTGATGGGCGTGGTTTACGGGCCATTGATCTTTGGTAGCTGCGCGATCTTACTGCACGTGTATCAGCTGGAGATGGACCGGGAGGAGCAGTTGGCCTCTGCCTGCGAAGTCGCGCCGCAGGTTCTGCCTGAAGGGACGCCCGATCCATGAGCGAGCCACCCAGGGTCTGGACGGTCAGTGAGGTAAGCACTGCGCTTCGGCGGCTGATTGAGAGTCGTGTGCCAGCCATGTGGATCGGCGGTGAGGTGGGCAATCTGACCATTCATCGCTCCGGTCACGTCTACTTCACGATCAAGGACGGGGCCAGTCAGCTCAACGCTGTGTTCTTCGATGGCGCAGCCATCGTTAAGCGACTGGGGATCGCTCAGGGGGCGCAGGTGGAGGTCTTTGGCAACATGGGCATCTATCCTGCGCGCGGAAGCTACCAGCTCAACGTGCAGACGATGCGGCCCCGGGGAAAGGGGACGCTCCAGGAGCAATATGAGGCTCGCGTCAAAAAGCTGCGCGCAGAAGGACTGTTCGCCGAGGCAAGGAAGAAGAAGCTGCCTTTGCTCCCCAGTTGTATTGGCATTGTGACCAGCCCTGATGGCGCGGCGCTGCGGGATTTCCTGCAGGTGTTGGAGCGGCGCACCGCGGGCCTGCATGTGCGACTCGCGCCAACGGCGGTGCAAGGGGAGGGAGCGGCCGATGCGATCGTGCAGGCACTGGCCGATCTGGTGCACCACGGCGACTGTGACGTGATCGTGATCACTCGTGGCGGCGGCAGCACCGAGGATCTCTGGGAATTCAATAACGAACGCTTGGCGCGGACCATCGCCCGGTGCCCGGTGCCGGTGATCAGCGCAGTCGGACACGAAGTGGACCACACGGTTGCAGATTTCGTCGCGGATGTTCGAGCGCCGACCCCGTCGGCAGCCGCCGAGTTGGTTTCGCCCGAGCATGCGGAGCTGGCAGCCACTGTGGGCGCTGCTCGTGACCGGCTGGTGCGAGCCATGGTCTGGGCCGTGCAGGTACGCCGTGGCCGCCTGGACAGCCTGGCCAATCACTTTGTGATGCGGCGTCCGCAGGCGCTGGTGGAGCTCTATTGCCAACGGCTGGACGAGCTCAGCCTGCGGCTAGCGCAAGGCGCGCGGCAGAGTATGCGCATCAAGCGGCATCAGCTGGAGCAACTGTCGGCCATGCTGCAGGCACGGGTGCGCTCGCTGGCAACAGGTCGCGAGCGCGAGAAGATCGTTGCATATGAGCAGCGGCTGGCAATGGCGCTGCAGCGCGCTCCGGAGCGCGCCACGGAGCGGCTGTCCTCGCTTGTGCAACAGCTTGAGTTACTGAGTCCGCAACGGGTGTTGGACCGCGGCTATGCGATCTTGCAGACGCCGGAAGGCCAGGCCGTGCGCGCGGCAGACGAAGTAGCCGTGGGAGACAGGCTACGAGCCCGGCTGGCTGATGGGGCGCTTACAGTCGAAGTCCAGCCTGCGACCGACTGACTGCCAGGCCCGAAAGGCGTGTTCGCAGCAGAGGCGAGTTTATTAACGGGCTGTTAGGAGGTGAGGCCCGCGTCTTGCAGAGCAGTCCAGAAGTCATCCGGAATAGTCTCGGTGACAAAGCGTACGTTTTCCGCTACGCGCTTCGGATTGCTGCTGTTTAGCGCCAGAGCAGCGACGCCTTCGGGCCGGATTCCGAATTGGCAACAGGCGTGAGGGGCGGAGACATTGTGGGTCTTGCACAGGGCCAAAAACGCATCGCGCCAGGCGAATTGCTGCGGGTGTGTCTCAGGCGTGATTTCACAGTAATCAAAGAAGCGCCCACCGATCAGAAAGCCTGCGTTGAACACGGCGGAGTTTACCACCACGATCCCGTCTGCGTGAAGGGCAGCAATGAGTTCTTCCACTCCTTTTGGGTGGTCGTAGATCGTGTAGCTGTTTGCGATCATCACCCAATCAAGGTCCACACCGTCCTGGTGGAGGCGACGGATCACGCGCCAGTCCTTGGAGCCGACGCCCACACCGGTGGCCTGACCAGAATCGCGGAGTTCGCAAAGCGCCCTGTATGCGCCCCGAACGTCTGCGTAGCGGGCGTCTGCTTCATCGTCAGACTTAGCCGCGGCCAGATACTCGTCTGGGTCATGGACGGACAGCAAGTCGGCGTTGTAGTCTCCGAGAAGGGCATTGCCCTGTTCCCAGCAGTCGAGGATGCCATCATAGCTAATCGCTGCCTCGGCATCGTGCTTGAGGCCAAACCAGGCCCCCTTCTCAAACGTGGGCTCGGGGGTCGTCAATGGCTTGCGCTTCCAGCCTAGCTTATTGCTGATCGTGACTGCTTCGGGCGCTATGCCCAACTGGGCAAGCTTCTCGCCGATCATCTCCAAGGCCAGCCCAGCGCCATATTTTCCGGCGCTGTCGATCACCGGATTCGGCTGTTCCTTCAGCCAGTTCCGCACGATAGCCAGTTTTGTTTCGTCCGGGACAACTTCAAAGAGGTTGCCTAGGGCGCTCGAGCCAAAGACGATAGGGGGAAGAGATTGAATAGTGACTCCAGAAATATCCAAAAAAATGGCTGAGTGAGCGAAACGCAAAAGGAACTGTACATTCTTGCGCTGGATGTGTCGGAAGGCTGCCCCACGCTGGCGCGGTGATTGCGTACCCGGAATTCTCGGTGGCTGCGGTTGCGGCCGATTTAATAAGACGCATGGAGGCAGACCATTGAAGACATTCACCATCCAGGAAATTCAGGGTCCGGGACTGAAATCGCCGATTGGTGGGCAGACCGTTCGCACCCGAGGCCTCATCACCGGTTTTAGCCGCCGTGGTTTCTTTATCCAAGATCCCGAGCCCGATGCTAACTCCGCAGCTTCCTGCGGGCTGCTGGTCTTTGGCCACCACAAACGCGCGGGCCTGGGGCAGCTGGTGCGTGTGACGGGAAAGGTCGTGAACTATGAGCGCGCCACCGGAGACAAGCCTGCCACGCAGATTCTGCTGCGGGATCTTGACTTGAGTGAAGAGCAGGTTCCGGAGATTGAGCCGGTCTGGCTGACCGCAGAGTTGCTGACGGATGACGCCGCACTCCTTGCGGAGCGCCTGAACGCCTTGGAGGGAATGCTGGTGGGACTACGGGCGGGAGCCACGTTTATCGCCCCCAGTAACCCGTTCGGCGACTATGTGGTTCTGCCGCATGGTGCGGATCGCACGAGGCAGCATGAATGTGGCGGAATCGTGATTGCGCCGAGCAATCCGCACCGTTGGTTTCCCGGTTTCCGTGTGATCGAGTACCACCAAGCACCGCGTGTGAACGTGGGGGCACGGCTGCTTGCTGCGGTGACCGGGCCATTAAACTTTCGTAGCAGCTCGTACCAAATCGCGGCAACTGGCCGGATTGAGGTGGAGCCCAGGATTGTCTCGCGTGCGATGTCCGCATTGGCCCCCACTGAGGACGCGATTACCGTGCTTACGCTCAATGGCTTCAACCTGGACGTACACGTGGAGCGCCGGGCATATGTGAATGACCCCAAGCGTGATGTCGACGATGATGTGGGGGATGGCCGCTTTCGGGCGCTCGCACAGGCCATTGTCGAGCAGGCGGGCTCCCCCGACATTGTCGCCCTCCAAGAGATTCAGGATAATGATGGTGCTGAAATCACGGAAACCACGCGTGCCGACCAGACCTATCTGCGGCTGATTGCCGATGTCCGCAAAGTTGGTGGGCCGAACTATGCTTGGACGGATCTGCGCCCTGAGCGGGAATCTGATGGCGGGCAGCCAGGTGGAAACATCCGCTGTGGCTTTCTCTACAATCCGGCTCGCGTCTCATTAGTGGAGGGCTCGGTCCAACGCCTCGGCGTCCACGCGCCAGCGTTCCGCGACTCGCGAAAGCCCCTGGCTGCAACATTTCTGACGCCGGATGGGGGAGCGCTGCTGCTGGTGAATGTGCACTTCGCGTCTAAGCGGCACCAGATAGGCCCATTTTCGCCGGACAAGCCTGGCTTCGACCCAAAGCTGAAGATGCGCATCGAGCAGTGCGAGCTCATTCGTGAATTCATCTTGCCGCATCATCACGCTGGTGCCGACTACTACATCACTGGCGACTTCAATGACTTCGAGTTCAGTCAGCCACTCGCGGTGGTGATGGGGGACGAAAGCGTAAATCTCGTCGAGACACTTCCGGAGTTAGACCGCTTTGACTATAATCATCGCGGGAAGCTGCATGCGCTGATGCACGGCGTGGTCTCACGGCAGCAGTTGGCGGAGGGCCGTGCCGAGTATGAGATCCTGCATGGCAACGAATTGACTGGTGTGTCACCGGGCGCAATGGGCACCAAACCTAGCGACCACGCCTACGTGATCGCCCGTCTTCAGTTGAAGCCGGCGACTTCGAGCCGCTAAGCCCCCGGTGAGTTCAGTGGGCCTTGTGCATGAAGTAGGTACCAAGAGCGATCGTAAAAATCGCGATAGCCAGGTACAGCAACTCCAACGGGGTGGTGAACTCCGCTGCCAGAACCAGCTTGAAGAACTTCACAATCAGAACCATGATCACCACCTTGATGATCCGATTTTTGAGTTCGTCCAGATCGCGAATTTCCAGGATGTTAAGATCGGTGTTGCGTCTGCCCACATCTATCTTGGAAATAAAGAGCTCGTAGATCCCAAAACTGAAGATCAACAGGACCACCCCGATTAGATATAAATCGATGGCACCGATGAGCTTGCCGAGCAATTCGTTGACCTTGGCGTCATTCAGGGGCCAGTAGCTGAACATCTTGCCCACCTGGCCAAGAATCAGGGAGCTGCCCACAATAAACATCAAGAGTGCCCCTAGCAAGCTGCACAATACTGCAGGAAACACCACAAAGCGCGTATTCCAGAGCCCGTTCTCGAAGGTTTTCTCGAGCTGGCTGATTTGTGGTTCGTTGGTACTGCCTTGGTCGATCTGATCCACTTGTTACCTCATCGTCTGCGGCTAAAAATTCGTAACCTAGCGGCTACCGAGCGCACGGCGCGCAGGCAATGCGTGATTGTAGACGGTACAAATTCGTCCCAGGACGGTAACCGCTATTTTCTTGCGCGGTGGTCTGCTTGCGCTGGGTGGGATCTGGATGGCAGTGTTTGGGGTGGATACAAGTCTGGTCTTGTGGGATGGCGGCGTGAAATGAGGCTGCGATGATGGGAATGGTAGTGTGAGATGATTTGTGCGGAGGACTGCGCCCCGCATGAGAAC
>DMTJ01000018.1 GCA_003477185.1 Lentisphaeria bacterium | reverse complement strand
CTCGAACGACGCGATGTGCAGCCGTTCATCCGGCGAATGGGCGTTCTCGATCTGCGGGCCTACCGAGAGAAGCTCTCCCGTCCCCACGCGCTTGCCGATAATTCCCGTCCCCAGTCCTGCGTGAATTCCCTTCACCACCGGCGACTTGCCTAAACATTCCCGATAGGCCGCGATCGCATGCGTCAGCAAGGCGCTGTCCGGATTTGGGTCCCAGCCCGGGTAATCGCCGTCGCTGTGAAAGCCACAACCGAATGCCCCGGCGATCGTGCGCACCCGTTCCACCATTCGCTCTCGCTCTGCTTCTGATGACGACCTGCCGTGCATCGTTAATACGATTGCCTCGCCCGAGAACGCAGCGACCCCTAGGCTGGCTGAGGTCCGAACCATCCCCTGGCAATGAGGATCCCAGTCCAGCACCCCCTGCGGCAAAGCATGAATTAGTTTGGCGATATTTGCTCCCACGCGACAGTGTGGGACGGAGACTTGGTGCCAGTACAACTCCACGTTCGGTTCATTGGCTAGGGATGCCTGAACCGTCTGGCGGGTACGTTCGAGATCCGACTCGCTGCAGCCCGACACCAGCGCATACGCCTCACGTGGGATGGCGTTCTTCTTATTGCCGCCGTGAAAAGAGTGCACGCCCACCTGCAACGCAGCTAACCAATCGGCCAATACGTGAATTGCGTTCGCGCGCTCCTCGTGAATGTTTACACCCGAGTGCCCACCGCGCAGCCCGCGTACTCCCGCGTGCCAGCCGTCGTGATGTCCAGTCTGCAACTCTACAGGGACCTTTACCTGCAGATCCACCCCACCTGCACAACTGATGGTAAAAACCCCATCCTCTTCGCTGTCCAAGTTCAAGATTTGGCGGCCAGACACAATGCTCGGATCCAGCTTCTGCGCGCCAGTCAGGCCGACCTCTTCATCCACCGTGAACAGCAGTTCGATCGGGCAGCGATTAGCCAGCTTCTCCGTCACGAGAGCACAGCCCAAGGCGACCGCCACACCGTTGTCCGCCCCCAACGTTGTACCATCCGCCACGACCCAGTCTCCCGCGACGCTGGCAACAATGCCATCACGCATGAAGTTGTGCTCGGAATCCACGTTCTTCTCACACACCATGTCTAAATGCCCTTGTAGCACCAGCGTGGGCGCGCCAGCCGCAGCGCCCAGTCCCGGCACGCAGATCACAAGATTTCCGGCCACGTCCACCCGGTGAGGCCAGCCGTGCCCATCCGACCAGTCACGCAAGTACCTGCGGAGCCGCTCCTCGCAACCCGATGGTCGCGGGATCGAACAGATGTTCTGAAAGAACCGCCAAGGACGCTCGGCAGGGCCGGTAAAAAGTGAGCTTAGGGCCATAGGCTTCTTCTAGATGGGGTCCGCGACGGGCCAATGTAGGCGGGACCCGGCGTAACGTCTACCTATAGCGCGCGTTTGCGTGCGATTAACGTACGGTGGAAGAACCGGGCGGTGCCGCTCAGTGCCCGCCGCCGCCAGTCACACCGGTAATCGTCAACACAAGATCACTGATGATCATCAGTGATCCGGCAGCAAGCACCAGCGCGAAATACCGACGAATCTTGGCACCACCAAACTTTTCAGCCAGCCGCACGCCAACCTGCACGCCGACGAAAGACCCGGCAAACAGGAACGCCACAAGCAGCAGGTCCACATTGCCAACCTGCCAGTTCCCCGCCCCGACCGGCGTGGCCGTCAGCAGGTTGGCGGTAGCGCCAAAACCCGCCGCGAACATCACGTACAGCGCACTGGTGCCCACCGCCGTATGGGTCGGTACACCAAGCACGTAAACCAGAAGTGGCAGCATGATGAAGCCGCCGCCAACGCCCATCAACCCGGTCAGAACAGCCACGGCAAACGCCAGGCACAGCGGCACCCAGATGCACAAGCTTCCGGACCCGTCCGAAAGCTCGATCGACGGGCCAGCTCCGATCGCTCGCAAGCGCTTTGACAGCCCTGTCTGCACCTCTGCGTCAGCATCCGTCTTGCCGCGAGACTCCCGCGCGATCGAAATCCCCACGCCGGTCAACAGTACGAGAAACAGAGACTTCATGACCAAGTCAAGAAGGCTAAACTCGCCATGCGCGATCGTGAAGGTCTGCGCTCCGCTGTCCAGAAGGTCCAAGAGCCACTTTCCTAACTGGACGCCCGGCAGTGCCCCAGCGGCCATCAACAGCCCCAGCTTCACATCCACTCGCCCCGCGCGCTTGTACTTGCATGCGGACAGACCGCCAGTGATCGTGATCATCAGCAAGTCGCTCCCGATCGCCGTGATGAAAGGGATGCCAAAGAGAATGCGCAACGCAGGCGTCAGCAGAAAAGCCCCGCCCACGCCAAAAAGCCCGGACAAGGTCCCGATCGAAGCACCCAACACAATAATCAAGGGCCAAATCACCTCTGTACCGGCCACTGCTGCAGTCATTAAACCCCCTGAGCTCCGTGCGTCACACGGTAGGCATCGAGTCTGTGTCGGGAAAAATCGGGCCGTTACACTCGCGCAGAGCGTAAAATTAGCCAGCTCGTCCAAAACTGAGTGAAACCCTGCCCTCGGGCATTGACAGAGGGGACCAGTCTCGCTACCTTTAGGGATAGGTGATGGCGGCAGATCCCCCATCAGCCTGTTGCCAACGGATCGGGAGACGGCGAGATGGACCAGACGTTTGTGGAAGTGAGAATCGAGAATATCTCCTTGAGCAAGCTCGGCTTTATCGTCTTTCTGCGCCGACAAGATGGCGAGTATGTCCTGCCGATCTGCATCGGGGCCGCGGAAGCGCAGTCCATCGCCGCAGCCTATAACAACCAGAGCTTCCCCAGACCGCTTTCCCACGACTTATTCAAGAGCGTGCTCGAGACCCTAGAATGCACCCTAGAAAAAGTGCAGGTCACCGAATTACGCGACGGCACATTTTACGCGCGAATCTTCCTGAATAATGGAGGCGGCACCCTCGACGTTGACTCGCGCCCGTCTGATGCCATCGCCCTTGCCCTCCGCTTCGGCGTGCCGATCTGGGTAAACTCCAGCATTATTGAGCAGGCGGGCATCAGCGTAAACGGCTCCATTGGCGAAGCTGCCACTGGCGGCGAGGTCGAGGCCGATACCCCAGTCCCAGACAGCCTCTCTGCCGCACTAGCAAAGGCCATTCGCGAAGAACGCTACGAAGACGCAGCCAGGATCCGCGACCGCATCTCCGAGGAAGAAGCTCGGCATTGAGCACGAGATTTCTTTCCACTGCACGCTGCTGCCTACTCAGTGGGGGCCGAGCGAGTAACTCAATAGTTTAAGCCCCCAAAAGTCACCACCCATGGAAACTCCCTCCTTCAGATGCCAGATCCCACCACGAAGCTCTTCGTCCTGGACACCAACGTCATCCTTCACGACAGCAGTTGCCTCCACCACTTCCAGGAAAACGACGTCGTCATTCCAATCACCGTCCTCGAGGAGCTTGATCACTTCAAGAAAGGGAATGACATCATCAACTTCCACGCACGGGACTTCGTGCGTCAACTCGACGCCCTGGCAGACGAGCGACTGTTCGAAGAAGGCGCGAAGATCGGCCCCGGACTAGGCCGCATTCGGATCCAACTCAACACCGAGTACCGCCAAGAGCTGTCCGAATCCTTCACGGAGAGGAAGCCAGACCACCTCATCTTGAATGTCGCTGTCACACTCTGTCGCGCGCATCCAGACAGACAGGTCATCCTAGTCTCCAAAGACGTAAACCTGCGCATGAAGGCCAAGTCTCTTGGCATTCCCGCAGATGACTATCGCAATGATCACGTCGGTGACATCTCAACCCTCTACCCTGGATACCGCAGAATCGAGAGTATTCACTCGGAGATGATCGCAAAACTCTACGAGGCCCCCAACTGCATTGCCCCAGGCGAGTTAAGCCTTGAGTCTGAACCACTCCCCAACGAGTATTTTATCCTGCGGAATGGCAAGCATTCCGCACTCTCCCGGATGGACCCCGATTCCGGCATGCTACACAAAATCAATCGCAACAACGCCTACGGCATCTTGCCCCGAAACGCCGAGCAGACATTTGCCCTCAATGCCCTTCTCGACCCCAGAATAAAGCTCGTCACTATTGCCGGAAAAGCTGGAACCGGCAAAACCCTGCTTGCTCTTGCCGCAGCGCTCGAGCAACACGAGAGGTACCGACAAATCCTGCAGGGACGCCCCATTGTCCCACTCGGAAATCGCGATATCGGCTTCCTCCCCGGTGATGTAAAATCAAAGCTTGATCCCTATATGCAGCCGCTCGCCGATAATCTCGCAGTCATCCAGAACCAGTTCAAGCACAACAGTGAAATGGATCGCCGCATCAACGAGATGCGCGGTGATGATCGCTTGATGCTCGCCCCTCTCGCCTACATCCGCGGACGCAGCCTCGTCGGCGTTTACTTTATCGTCGACGAAGCGCAGAACCTGACTCCGCACGAAGTTAAGACCATTATTACAAGGGCTGGAGAGGGCACAAAAGTTGTCCTTACCGGTGATATTTTTCAGATTGACCATCCCTATCTGGACAGTCACTCAAATGGCTTAACTACCCTCATCGAGCGCATGAAGGGGCAGCATCTTTACGCACATGTGAACATGGTCAAAGGCGAACGTTCCGAACTGTCCGAGCTGGCAAGTGATGTACTCTAATCATTGTACACATCTACAATTCAAATTCACAGTTGCGAATACCTGCGAATTGCGGATAGTATCTGACTCCCAGAATCCATTAGATAGGAACACCCAACATGGCTAAGAAGAAAATCTCGGAGCGTGGCGCCAAAGTCGCAAGAACTCGCAAAGAACACGCAGAATTTCGCAATCGTCTCGCCGAAATGACTCCGCAGCAGTTGCGTAACTTCTTCAAGGCATTTGACGAGAGCGCTTTCGGCCGCATCGAAGCTTCCCTCGCTCGTGTGACCCAAGACCGCGTCGAGGATACAATCTCCTCGAAACTCAAGGAAATTGAGAAGCTTCAGGCAGAAGTGAGTTCGCTCAAGAGCAACGCCTAAGCAGCCTTAACGGCTTATTCGGCTGGAAAAGCGCAGGGCCCTTGGGCTCTGCGCTTTTTTACATCATAGCGCCCTGATAGCAGGCAGCTAACTTTCCCAACACCACCCAGCTAAACTCGGACGGCGCCTGTGTCGACAGCCAAAAATCTTCTGTTTGGCTCCATTCTGAAGTTCGTGGGCCTTGTGCTCCAGATCGTCATCATCATGGTAATCACGCCCAAGATGATCGAGACACTGGGTGAGGCCGCGTACGGCTTCTGGCTCACCGTACTTGCTGTGGCAGGCACCGCCGGC
>DMTJ01000280.1 GCA_003477185.1 Lentisphaeria bacterium | reverse complement strand
CTTTTCTTCTGGCCATCCCGCTTGGACCCGGTCCAAAAAGGCTGCCAGTTGGTCACTGACATCCTGTTTCACATGGTCTCAAAATACGCGGATTCTGGCCTGCAGGTTGCGGTCATCGCAAATGGCCCGCACCAAGAACACTTTCACAATGTCGTACACCACCATGACCTCGCCTCACGCGTAGCTGTAGTTGATTTCGATGAACGACTCAGCCATCTTGGCTACGGTGCCGCGGACTTCGTCCTCATGCCGTCGCTATTCGAGCCTTGCGGGCTGCCTCAGATGATTGGCTGCCTCTACGGATCGCTTCCGATCGCACATGACACAGGAGGCCTGCATGACACCGTGCAGCACCTGCATGCGAATCAGGGCAACGGCTTTGTCTTCGAGGATTTCGGCAGCGATGGCCTGATGTGGGCTGTGGACCAGGCAATGGCGTTCTACAGCCAGACTCCCAAGAAGCGGGAGCGCGAGGTCCAGCGCATCATGAAGGAAGCACAGGCGCGTTTCACGCATGCGGAATGCGCAAAGAAATACGTCGAACTCTACCAGAAAATGACCGAGCGGCCAGTATTGCCTAACGTCGCGACCTAAGCCGCGGAGTACGCAAACATGTCACGCACAAGACAGTACCATCTGGCTCCACTGTCCGACGACCCGGCTTTGGACCTCTACAGCGGCGCACTCTGCAACCGCAGCGACCGGGTGGACGAACGGGCGGGCGAGATCGCCGGGCTCGGCGCGACCGGCCAGGATCTGCTGGAAGCATCCAGACAGCACGAGTGGTTTGGCCTGCACCGAACCACCTCTGCCTGGACCTTTCGCGAGTGGGCACCCAACGCGACGACAATCTACCTAGTAGGCGATGCCACGGACTGGCAGGAACGCCCTGACTACCAGTTGGAGCGTGGAGAGTACGGACAGTGGTCGCTGGAGCTTCCGCCCGAAGCGCTCGCGCATGCTCAACACTATAAGCTCTCGATGCACTGGGATGGCGGTCAAGGCTTCCGACTGCCTGCCTACGCCAGGCGCGTGGTCCAGAATGATTACACCAAAATCTTCTGCGCCCAAGTCTGGGATGCGCCAGCGTATGAGTGGCAACACGCGTTCAGTGTTCCGCTCCAGGCGCCGCTGATTTACGAAAGCCACATAGGCATGGCCCAAGAAACGCCTGGAGTCGGCACCTATCTGGGATTTCGCGATCACGTGCTTCCGCGCATTGTGGCTGCTGGCTATAATACGATACAACTTATGGCAATCGCCGAACACCCATACTATGGCTCATTCGGCTACCACGTGGCCAACTTCTTCGCCCCCAGCTCTCGCTTCGGGACCCCTGAGGAACTGAAGTCGCTGGTAGACCGCGCCCACGAGCTGGGCCTGACCGTGATCATCGATCTGGTCCATTCGCATTCGGTAAAAAACGAGGACGAAGGCCTCGGAAATTTCGACGGCACCCAGTGGCAATACTTCCATGACGGCCCGCGCGGCATGCATGAAGTGTGGGATTCACGTTGCTTTGACTATTCCAAACCGGACGTCCTGCGATTTCTGCTGTCGAACTGCCGGTACTGGCTCGAAGAGTTTAAGATCGATGGCTACCGCTTTGACGGCATTACCAGCATGCTCTACACGCACCACGGCCTAGGCGTGAACTTCGTCCACTATGACCAGTACTTCGACGGCCAGGTCGATGTCGATGCATACGCCTACCTGGCGTTGGCCAACAAGGTCATACACACTCTGCGCCCTGACGCGATTACCATCGCCGAGGACATGAGCGGCATGCCCGGACTGGGGGCTCCGGCTAAAGACGGAGGCGCAGGATTCGACTACCGGCTTGCGATGGGCGTCCCGGACATCTGGTTTGACTTTGTCAAGAAGCTGAAGGACGAGGAATGGCATCTGGGACATCTCTGGTACGAGCTCACCAATCGTCGGCAGGACGAGCAGTCTATTTCTTACGTCGAGTCCCATGACCAGGCGATCGTGGGGGCCAAGACTTTTGCCTTTGAGCTGATCGGATCGGCCATGTACGACAGCATGGGCGTGGGGGCCGAGAACATGATTGTGGACCGCGGCATCGCCCTGCACAAGATGGCACGAACGCTCACCATGTTCGCGACTGGAGATGGCTATCTGAACTTCATGGGCAATGAGTTTGGCCATCCGGAATGGATCGACTTTCCACGGGAAGGCAACGGCTGGTCCTATCAGCATGCCCGCCGGCAGTGGTCGCTGGCTGACCGCCAAGATTTGCGATTTCACCAGCTGGCGGCCTGGGACCGCGCTTGCGTTGGGCTGATTCAGCAGCACCGCCTGATTAGCGATCATTACCCCGAACAGCTGATGGTGCACGACGACGATCTGGTACTGGCAGTTCGGCGTGGACCGGCAGTCGTGATCTGTAATTCACACCCAGTAAACTCCTACACGGACTATGCAGTCCAGCTCCCGCCCGGAGAGTATCAGCTTGCTATTAACAGTGACGAGGCTCGCTTCGGCGGGCATGCACGACTCACTCATGGTCAGCGTTTTTTCACGCAAAAGCACGATGATCGAACGATCGTGCAGCTCTATCTCCCCAACCGCACTCTATTGGTTCTTCTGCCTGTAGATCAGGCTAGCGCGTGACAGCGCCGCCAGCAGTTTATCACATCCGCGTCTTCTGCGGGACGACCTGCCTCTACGATCGCAGGATCGATGTCCTCGACACGCCAGCCACGGAAGCAGTGCCTTTGACCATCGGCTACAACCAGGAAGTGAGCTTTGAGATTGAGCGTCCACACACCGGACACCGGCTCCGGCTTTCCCTGGCAACAGAGGCAATCGCCTACGCAGGCGCTGATGAGCTGAGCCTGCGGGTACCAGGCCAGTACTGGTTCATGAACGAAATGGGCGAGAGCGAGATTCGCATCGCTGAGGATGATGAAGAAGACGCGCTGCGCTTCACACCGGTGGCACGGATTCCCGTGGTCATCTCCCCACACCCGCAGACCCAGGCACATTTTGAAGTTATGATCAGTGATCTCACGGAGATTCACGCAGGACTAGCGCACGATGTCGTTTCGCGGGGGATGATTCGCCGGCGCGATGTAGTCAGCCACGAAATCAGCGAACTCTATCCAGAAACCGTGCTTCCTGAGTTACAGCGCACCTACAACTGTCTCGCGAAAGCGTTAGAACAGATCGGGCTTCAGCCGGTGCGGCGGATGAAGCGGCGCTCTCAGATCGCTCGCTATCGCCCGGGTGACCGACTCTCTCAGTCTGCGTTGCTCAGCATGGTGCGTTCTCCCGGCACTGTGGTTTCTTCCAGTGGTGAGGTCAAGGCACTGGGAAAGATCACACTCCCGCGCGTGGAGTTGAGTGAAGATTTGGCAGAGCACCGTCATCTGGCGCACCGTATCCATGCTCTCTCCGACCTGTCTCAAGAGTTGGCCAGGCATTGCAGCCGAATGGCCGCCTCGCTCGCGGAAGAGCAGGAGAATTGGGGAAACGCCGGCTCAGACCAAATCAGCGTGTTTGAAAAGCGCGATGTGCCGAGAATCACCCATCTTCACAGCATGGAACACAGCGCGCTGCATCTGGCACGGGAGTTTAAGCGCCTCATTGAGCGCTACGCCTTTCTCCGGGTTGGCCGACCGCGCACGAGATTTCAGCCGACACCTATTTTTACCGGCCGCAGTGGCTACCGCGAGGCCTACAGAGCACTGCGGGATTCGCAGCACCTGCTCGGCGTCATGGTAGATGGCCAGAGTATTCAGGTAAATTACCGCTCGCTCGCGCAGCTGTATGAATACTGGTGCTTCATGAATGTCATTCGCTGCCTTCGCCAGATCCTTGGTAATCCCGTCTCCAATGACTCCTTCGTGCTGGTCGACTCGATCTACCGGCCCGAAATGAAGCCCGGGCAGACCTTTGAATTCGCCGCAGGCCCTAAGCGCGTGATTGTGACCTACGAGCCGTCGATCTATGATTGGCGCACCGCCCGACGTCGTGGCGATCGCTATGGCGCGACCTTGACCAAGAATCCGCTTCGCCCGGATATCCTGCTGGAGATTGAAGCCCCGGGTCGACCGACCATGGCCATCGTCCTAGACGCCAAATCCACGTGCAGCTTCCAAGACCGGATCTTCAGGGAAATCTCAGACTACGCGCGCCAGATCATCAGCATTCGCACCGGCGTTCAGCCAGTGCGGGCCGTCTTCCTGTTGCATCGAGACCACAACCGTACCGAGCGCTCAAATCTACCTGCGGAATGGCGCCGCCGCATAGACTCCTACCAGTACCAGGAAATCGGGTCCATTCCCTGTGTACCAGAGCAGGTCGGGACGGTGCCGGAGACCTTGGAGCGCTTACTGAGGCGACTGCTAGGCGTCTGACTACCAGAACTCCCCGATGAGTGCCCCCGAAACCGTATATGAATATCCCACAGCCGGAGGCAGCCGAAGCCAACGAATTTCCAATTGAGGAATGAAAAGCATCGAGTACGCATTCCAGGTCTTGGACATTGGAAATTCCATGTTGGCTGTTGGACATTCAAAAATTCTTTGCAACTCGCCCGTCAGTCCGCGAGTTCCTAGCCCTTTTGGGCCCTTTGTCGCCAGCCAACTCTGGAAGATCTAGTCGACCGCTTCACGAGAGCTGCCGACCCGAATGCCTCGTTTGAGCGGCGCCTTGCGAGTCGGGCTGTAGTCTACATGGCAGAACAAAAAGGCGGGAAAGGAACTGTCCAACTCGTGTTTATGAGTCTGCCAGGTGATGAACGTGCGGACGCTGTTGGCGCCGCGAGACTCCTCGACGTAGACGTGGCGTTCCAGCACTTCACTGCGGGCGATGTCTCGGCTCCGGGACTCGGTCTCAAGATTCTCCAGCTCCACATTTGGCTGCAACTGCGTAAATAGCGCGTGGTTCCCGTCGCCTTCTTTATACAATGAGGGAATGGCTCCGAAGTCGAATTCCCCTTTCTTGCCGAATCCCATGGCAAGACGCATGTTCGTCCAATTCAGTAGATTATCGCTCTCGGCGACAAACGACTGATATCCTTTGCCGTCATAACCGATAAAGGCCATGTACCATTTGTCGTCACCCGACATCTGAAAGATCGTAGGAACATCTGTCGATCGAACATCCTCAAAGCCCTCAATGTTCGGTTTCGCGAGAATCACATGGTCGGGATAGTAATGCCCCCCGGAAAGGAGCGGATTACTTCTTCTAGTTCATCTGGAGGTTGACGTCG
>DMTJ01000393.1 GCA_003477185.1 Lentisphaeria bacterium | reverse complement strand
CATATCGATAAATGGCGACTGGATCAGGTGCTGGTGACCGACCAACGGCGAGATTCCGAGATTGTTGATGTAGTCCGTCATCAGCATTAGCCCACCGTCTCCGAGGTGGCGATTGATGGAGCCGGCCGCGCTGGAGAACACAAAGTTGCGGGCCCCGCAGTTGCATGCCGTCCAGATGGGCAACACACAGGGCACGACGCCGAGCCCTTCATATAGGTGGTAGCGCCCGGCGAACACCATGACTTTTAGGTCGCCCAGGCGTCCCCATTGCACTTCCAGCTTGTGTCCCAGCACCGACTCGGCGTTGGGGATGTGTGGCAGCTCCTGCAATGGAAACCGCGCCCAGCATTCATCCAACAATTCGATGGATGTTTGCCCAGACCCAAATTGCACGACAACGTCCACATTCTCGCAACCCGGAAATCGCTCCAGCATGAAGTCGCTGGCATCGTCCAAGTTGATTCGCTTTACACGGTTGTATTCAAACATACGTCCTCGCATTTCAGGGCAATTTACCGCAATGTGCAAAACTTCGCTAATCCGTCCACCCGCCAGCGAGCCGTAAGGACAATTCAACGCCGGCCGCGCCTCAGAATGATGACGAAATCCTTTGTGTCTTGAGAGGACGGTCTACTGTTTGGCTTTTTTGCGTTCGATCGGAAGCGTCGGAACGAGTGAATCCAGGTCCGTCCACAGTGTGCCTTCACCTGCGTATAGCAGCTTGAGCTCGATTTCAGCCGGTAGCCCTTCGGCGAACTGCCATTGGGTATAGGCTGCGCTGTTGCCAAATGCCTGTACGGCAAGCATAAACTTCCCAGCTTTCGCCTCTTCCTGCAGTTTCAGGCCATCGGCTTCTGCCCGCCCCAACAGAATATTGCGCTTGGCCTGCAGTTCCGCGATCTCGCGATCTACGGCGGCGACGAGCTGCTTGGCTTCCGCTGCGATCTGTTGCGCTTCCTTCTCGCCTTCGGCGATGATGTTTGCTTCCAGTTTCTCGGTGTCCGCTGCGATGCGCTGAGCTTCCAGCTCGACATTGCGCTCGGCTTCGCGCAGATTCGCTTCGGTCTTGGCTGTCTCCCGCTGTTGATCGCGCGTGAGCGTCAGCTCATCTGCGATGAATGAATTTTGAATCGGCAGGCGTACATCGCGAGGAATGTAGATATGACGCACCAGGCCATAGAGCAGGTTGAGGTTCTTGGCCTTGAGAGTGGCCTCGAACTGAGCCGTGATCTCGTTCTGAAACAGCTGACGTGAGTCGCCGACCAGCAGCTCGACGGCGCCATAGCCGGAGCCAGCATTTCGGCAGATACTTTCGGACTGAGGCAGAATGACCTTGTCTCTGATGGAGTCGATGTTTCCGAAGGTGCGGACCACTTCAGGGGCAGCGCTGGGCATCACGCCCCAGATTGCGGTGAAATCCATCTGGATCTCGAAACCGTCATTGGATGGGAAGTTAATACCAGTTTCGAGCACGGGCATCGGTTCACCGCTTTCATCCAAGACTGGTTTGCCGTTTTTGAGGACCTGATCAACCACGAGACTGGTCTCGATGTAGCCGATCTCGACGATATCTATCTGTCTTTCGCGCGGGTTGACGCAGTACAGGCCGGGGACGAGCACGTCTTCCTGGATCCCCGCCTTGCGGTTTTCGTGTGCGTTGCCTGTCAGGTAGGTTACTACGCCGACGTAGCCAGTCGGAATCTTGACCCAGCCAGATGTCTTGACTTCACCGCCCACATCTTCCTGCTGGGTGCCGATGATTTTTACCTCGTAGGCGTAGGGATGAACGCGGTAGCGTCCAGGCGTGCAGACTCGACGCAGGATCCCCTTCTGCGTGGTTGTGCCTAGGTCCCCATCGACCAGAAACTCTCCTTTGGGCAGTTGCTCGCCGAGCTTGGAGGTGACGACCGCGACTTCGCCGGGGCTGACAACCGCATCCGGCACGACGGTGCGTTCCCACCAGATCGGGCAGTAAAAGTGCCGACCGGGGCCGAGCAGATGTTCCTGAATCCCAATCTCACCGGGTTTCGCCAGGTGGCCGGGAAGCGCGGAGTTCTTCGCACCGAAAACGATCGGCCCTTTGTAGCGCAGCATCAGGCTCTGTCCTGGCTGCACATACACTCTGTTAAACGTCCAGTGCGCCGCGAGCCCAGCGCCAATTAGGGTGAGCGCAAGCAGAAAAATACCGGCAAGCAGCCCGCAGCCGCCTTTGTTGTTCTTTGGGGTGACGTTCTTCATTGTCCGGCCTCCTTCTTATAGCCTTCGAATACATCCATCAGTGGCGAATCCGCCGTGTTGACCATGATGGATCTGTAGGACGGGGCCAACTTGCGCAACATGACCCAGCGAGCGTACTCCCCGCCGTTGCCATCGAACGCTTCGACTGCTTTGCGCCAGCCAGCAGCCTCGGCATCGTTGCCGAAATGAATGATCTCCGCGGTAGCTGTCGCTTCTGCGAGGATCGCGGCTGCGAGATCCTCAGCCGCTTTCAGCTCAAATTCCGCGACGGACTTGTTCCGCTTCGCGTCGATCAGTGCCACCTCCTGCATCCGTTCGGCTGCGGTAACTTGCTTCACGACAATCTGCCGCGATGCCACCACTGCCTGTTTCTGACGCACCAGCTCTTGCTCAATCGCGAGCTGCTCTTCCGATTTCTGTTGCAAGATCTCACGCCGAAATTGCTTCTCCTGCTGCAACGCGATCTGACGAACGCGCACCGGTTCTGAGATTTTCTCTGGCGGTCGAATCTTAGTGATCAACGCCTGGATGATCTCCACGCCCTGCTCGGCGCAGGTCCTGGACATGGCCGTCTGGAAGTTTTGCTGAAACTCGACGCGAGTTTCTCCGGAGATAAACTCTCTACCAGATTGGTTGGAGCCGCGGAGGCGACAGTAGGAGCGTGCGTTCGGCAGAATGATGTTGCGGACGATTTCTTCATCGATCCGCTCTACGGGCGTATCATTCTCGCGACTATTGTAGGTCACGTAGACGAGGGCAGCCGCCTCCGGCTTTACGCGAAATTCAATCACCCCTTCTAACGTAATGAAGAACCCGTCTTTGGAGGGAAATCCCATCTGGCCACCTTCCGTGAGGTTATAGCGCTTACTGCGACAGTCCAGCAGATTGATCTGCTTCAGGAACGGGTTTACGTAATAGGTTCCTGGCTCAAAAGTGGCCTCCTGGACGCCTCGCCTCCCGGGCTCGGAAAGCAGCTGGGTGGTATCTTCGGGAATAGGGGCGCTCAGGTCGGTGACTACGCCTTTGAAGCCGGCCGGGATCGTGAGCGGATCATAGAGATCGATCAGTTCGGCGTAGAGGTCGTGCTTTAGTGCCTTGTGCGACCGGACCCGAGCATTCAACGCATAGCGGCCTGGCCGCAGTACTTCCGGAATAATGCCTTTCTGGTTCTCCTTCCAGGCGATCACTTGGTCATGTTCCAGATTATCGCCATGTAGCCGGGTTCGTACGCCCAGCTTTCCTTCCGGAATCTCCACTTGGGGGACGATGAACCAAGCCCATGTGTAGGGATTTCGGAAGTAGCGGCCCTCGCCAAGGACATCCCGCTGGACTCCTTTATGCTTCATCGACGGCGCCAGCTCGGAGCCATTCGGCGGATTCTCCCCGGTCTTGCGGACCAGTACGGCGATGTGGCGGCTTGGCACCTCGATCTTCATCGCAAAATAGGCGAGCACCGGCCCTGCGATAAGGAGGACGAGCATCACGATCGCGCCGCCTCCCATGAATACAACTTTAAAGCGTGATAGTAGACGTTCCATAATTCCCTTCCGATTTGGTTATTGTTCGTTTCGTTACGAGACAGTCTCGCGCCGTTATTTCAGTCTACCACCCGCGTCATCTCGAAAACCCCTTTATCTTTCGCACTGTCATACCTGGCGCGGAATGAATTTCCGCTGATTATGCCCTGATACGCGTAGAGTCCGCCGTACAGTTTTCCCAGATCCGCCTTGCCCGTGAAGTGATAGTCTCCATTCCGCTCCTCCACTGTCATCGGTACGCTGTACTCAAAGCGAAAAACCTTCTGGTAGCTCGCGCGGAACTTGCAGTCATAGGTGGTTTCGTCCAAGTGACTGATCAAGCAGCGAAGGCCACCTTTATGGCCGTTCGTTGTGCTTAGCCAGGTACCTTGCCAACGCCAAAAAAATGGCGCAGCGGAGGTGTCAGCCGCCTGCCAGTCACGGTCGAACGTCGAGCAGCCACAGAGTAGAACGACTGAGACGGCGGCGACGAGGGTTTTCATTTCTTTCCGGATGCCACAGGCGAGTTGTGCTTGTAGGCGTATCTCCACAGGAAAATCCCCGTCGGCAAGAGCACGAAGCACACTAGCTGGGCAATGGTGAACCCGGCAAACAGATCCGGCTCACCGGTACCCGGCGTCACGTAATCTCCGCGCGTCATCTCGTTTAGAAACCGCATCACGGAGTACAACACCAGATAAGACGCGAATACTAGGCCGGGGCGCACGCGCCGAATGAATAACGCCAAGAGAATGCCGAAGAGGACCAAATTGCTGGCCGCCATCAACGCCTGTGACGGGAAGACGGGCACCGAGTTCGAAAAGTCTTCAAGCTTTCCCGTCCACAGCG
>DMTJ01000565.1 GCA_003477185.1 Lentisphaeria bacterium | reverse complement strand
GCCGTCGACCAGTCTCGTCACTCCCAGAGTCAAAAGTCAAGAGTCAAGAGTCAAGAGTCCGCCCCGCCAGAATTCCCGCTGCGGGCGGGAAGGTCGAGCCACAAGGCAGAACGGCGAGGGAGAAGCTGCAAGCTTGGCAATTTGACTCTTGACAGGCGACTCTTGGCTCTTGCGCTGACTCTCTGACCGGCTGGCTCACTGACCGTCACGGCGATCGCTCCTTTCCATACAACATTTGTGCTCAAGCTTCCACACAAGTCCTCTGGGCTGGTTGGGTTGCGCGGGGTAGGTTTTTACCTAATAATTCAGGGACAGAACCGTCTCAGATTGCGTCTCAACCACCTGCGCAACCAGAAACCTACCGGCCCGATGTTCGCTTCGGATATCCTTGTCGGCGCGTGAGGTTCCGCGACCCGGCGGTAACTATCGGGAGACCGATTCTTGCGGACACCGCAGACTGAGATAAACGTCGCCCTACTGTCTGGAAATTACAAATAAGTGTAAATCATGAAAAAAATGATCCTCACCCTGCTACTCGTTGTCGCTGGACTTTCTGTATGCATCGCTGAAGAGCCTGCGCCCCCGAATGTGGTCTTGATTCTCAGTGATGATCAGGGCTATGCCGATTACAGCTTTATGGGGCATGACATCATCCAAACCCCGCGGCTCGACCGGCTCGCGTCTGAGAGTTTGGTTTATACGCGGGGCTATGTGACGACCGCGCTTTGCAGTCCGTCGCTATCTTCGATGCTGACCGGGTTGTATCCGCATCAACACGGCACGACGGGGAATGATCCGCTGCCCGGCATCAAACGTGAGCCCTGGATCTCCACGTTCCGCAGTATGCCACAACTGCCGAGGTTGCTGGCGCAGAATGGATACCTGTCGCTGCACACGGGCAAGTATTGGCATGCAAACCCCGAGGTGTCCGGCTTTACCGACAGCATGGGGCCGACTGGGCGGCACGGCACGGAGTATTCCCTCAGTATTGGGCGGGATACCATGCAGCCGATCTATGAGTTTATCGACAAGGCCCAAGAGCAGGCCAAGCCATTCATGGTTTGGTACGCACCTTTTATGCCGCATACCCCGCACACGCCGCCGCAGCGGCTGGAGGAGAAATATGCGGCACTGGGCGCCGGGCGCCAGACCAAGTATTATGCCATGTGTGAGTGGTTCGATGAAACCTGCGGCGAATTGCTCGATCACCTCGACGAAAAAGGGCTGACAGATAACACGATTGTTTTCTACATCTGCGACAACGGCTGGGGGAGCCTAGGGCGAGGATCTGTCAAAGGAGCTTCCCATGAAATGAGCGTGAGAACGCCTGTCATGATCAAGTGGCCTGGCCAGACGGAGCCGCGCAAGGATGAGCGCAATCTGGCCAGCAATCTCGATCTCGTCCCAACGATTCTGGCGGCCTGTGGTGTGGATATTCCGCCGGAGTTGCCGGGAGTCGACCTGTTGAATGATGAGGCTGTTGCGGCTCGCCAAAACCTGTTTCTGGAAAACTTCACCCACGACATGCTGGCCGTGGATCAGCCTGCTGCCGGGCTGCGTGATCGTTCGTATCTAGGTCGGGAGTGGAAGCTGACCGTCTCGCAGCCCCCGCACCCGGACCTAAAACTCAAAAAGTGGCAGATGGCTGCTCCGACAGAAATGGTTCAGCTCTTCAACCTGAAGGATGACCCGATGCAGAAGACCAATCTGGCTGCACAGCACCCAGAAAAGGTTAGCGAACTGACGAAGGAGATCGATAGGTGGTGGACCCCAGAGAAGTGATTAGAACACGGAATTACGCATGAAACGAACGACTACAATAATAATGGCCCTCATCATCACAACACTAAGCAGCATAGCTGGGAGCACTGTGGAACACTTACGCTGTGAATATCTGGAAGCCCCGTTGGGGATCGATGTGCGAACCCCGCGCCTAAGCTGGGAACTTTCTGCCGATGAACGTGGGATCCGACAGGATAGTTACCGGATCCTGGTGGCCTCATCGGTCGACCTCTTGAATCAGAACCGTGGTGATGTCTGGGATAGCGGTGTGGTGAAGAGCGACCAGTCGAGCCAGGTGGAATACGCCGGGCCAGCGCTGAGATCCAAAACTCTCTATTTCTGGAAAGTAGTCGTCGCGACGAGCGACGGAGCCAAAGCGGAAAGCAAGCCCGCCAGCTGGTCGATGGGATTGCTGGAGGTCGCTGATTGGCAGGCCGACTGGATCGGGCTGGACAAGAAGCCGGATGTTCAGCCCGCCTATCGGGCAGCGCTGGATGGGAAAGCCCCGAAGATTGTGATTCAGAAGGCGATCTATGGTGTGTTGGACGATCCGACGAAACAGATCGACTTGAAGGAGACCGTTCAGAAGCATGTAGATGCAGGGCATCTGTTGTTGACGCCAACCAATGATTTCGCCGGTACCGATCCAGCCTACGAAATTAAGAAGAAGCTGGAGCTTGAATACACGGTCGACAGCCGGGACATGAAAGCCACGGTTGATGAGAATAAGGAACTGGATCTCACAATTTCCCGGAAGCGGAAGACGTATCTTCCGGCGCCTTATCTGCGCAAGGAATTTCAGGTTCGCGCCGCAGTGAAGCGGGCGGTGGTCTATGCCACCGCGCAGGGCGTCTTTGAGCTGAGCTTGAATGGTCGGCGGGTGGGCGATGAGTTTTTTATGCCAGGCTGGACTGACTACCGCAAGCGGATTTACTACCGCGCCTATGATGTGACAAGCATGTTGGAAACCGGGGCAAACGCGCTCGGTGCCATTCTTGGTGACGGCTGGTTTCGTGGCAATATCAGCTGCATCGATCAGAATCATTATGGCACTCTCCTGCGTTTCAAGGGCCAACTGCACATCGATTATGTGGACGGGCAATCCGACGTGATCACGTCTGATAAGAGCTGGCAGGGCGCTTACGGCCCGATTCTTGAGTCGGATATGCAGGCGGGCGAGGTGTACGATGCGCGCCGTGAGCTGCCGGGCTGGAATCGTGCTGGGTTTGATGCGAGTAAATGGTCGCCGGTCGTCACCGGCTCCGAGCTGAACGCGCCGCTAGAGGCATATCCTGGCGATCCGGTGCGCCGCACCTTGGAACTGCCGACACTGGCAGTGACTGAACCCAAGACTGGCAGCTATGTGTTTGACCTGGG
>DMTJ01000597.1 GCA_003477185.1 Lentisphaeria bacterium | reverse complement strand
GCTGCCAAAGTTGCTTGGCAGGCAGATCCTGCTGATCGGTGCGTAGCAGGTGGCAGCCCATAACCAACTGCCTGTCAGCAAAAAGTTGATCTTTGCGGGTATCACGCCGAAAGGCAGCAGAAATTTTCCAGACATAGGAAATAAAGGAGTCGAGGGCCGAAAGTCGGGTTAGCTTTGCGCCAGCCCGGCGTTCGCTCTGCGTGTCGACCTTTTTGCTGGCGCCAACTATGGCGACCGGACTACGGCTGTGAACGTGAATCCGGGTGCGCAGCGGGATCTGTGAACGTTTGTCAGCGGTTCCGGACTTGTCCACGGCATCGCTTACGACATCATTGTGCCGAATAGGACTCCCGACATTATCCTGCAAGATCGTGACTATGCATCGCATGGCTGGTCAGTCTTCGCTGGCGAAGACCAGAGCGCACCAGCGGCTTCCGGGCCCTTTGTGCCGCTTCCCGTAGGTGGTGCGATTCGCTTGGATACCGTCGGTGCGACCGGCAGCGAGCTGCATTTCGCTGGCTTGCCCAATCGCAATGGCCAACTCGCCCTCGATGGCTTCTGGGGCGAGGAGCTCAGCTTCTTGCTACCGGAAGATCTCGCGCTCGGGAACTATACGTTTTCGCTGACCAACGTTGGCGCGTTCGACACCAATGGCGCGCACACCTTCGGCGCCTTGGAGGTTGGCTCGCTGGCCATCTCGGTCGTGTCGGAGCCTGCGACCTATCTGCTGTTTGCGATGGTGCTGGCCGGCTTGGCCTAGCTGAGCTATGAGCTGGTTTTCCCCGATGCGCGGTGGACAGTTACGGAGCGTGATCAGACGCCCCACGGCTGGTATGAGGCCGGCGGCTTTGGGGACCGCGCCCAGCCAGCCGGTGAAGATCTGGCTATTGCAACGGACCGCCTGTGCTTGGAGAGTGTACCTTCACCATTCCCGACGACCTTTACGAGGGAGTTCGTAGCCGAGACGATAGTCGCCGTCCTTCCAGCAGACTATCCCGTTGATGTGCATACGGTGCGGATCGCCAGTGCGGATGGCTTCGATGCAACTGGGCAGCCTTGCGGTCGGGCTCACGGACGCGTCCGCTCTCGTCCTCCATGGCCATGCCGCAGCGTAAACGCTCGACAATTAACCTGGCTGATCCATGATCTCGCTGCCGATTACTGGCCTGGCCCTGCCGACTGCACCGGCGCTGCGCTCAGGCTGGTAACTGGTGGGCCTCGCCCTGACAGCCGAGTCCGCCACCTACGATGTTTATGAATGGGACGGCAGCGCCCTGGTCAACACCCCTACCCTGCTGCCAGGAGAAGGCTACTGGCGCTTCAGGCCGTAGTATAGTGGAGTTTGCGAAGCAAATCCCGCTCAGGCGAGTAAGTTGCCCATGCTTTGTTCAATGAGGAATCAACAAGGAAAACCGAATGGCAAAACGGCGCGGAAAGCAACGTCGCAAGGAGAGCGGTGCCGTCATCGAAGCGACTGGTCTTGGGACCGTCTTGCCTATCACCGGGCATCCCCAGTTTGCGAAGTTCGCAACGGTCGGGCTGTTTGTCTTGGCCTGCCTTCTCTATCTGAACACGATCGGGAACGAGTTCACCAATTGGGATGACCCCGTCTTAATTCTGGAAAACCGGGCGATTCTTTCGCTTTCCAGCGAAAATGTCAAAGAGATTTTTACGCCGGTTAAGGGAGTGACCTACCAGCCGGTTCGGGTGCTGAGTTACGCGATCGACTACCACTTATGGAAGTTTAAACCCGCCGGATACCATGTCGTAAACTTCGTGCTTCATGCGATCGGATCGGGCGCTCTGTTCTTGCTTTTGCTGATGTTCCTGAACGAAGCGCGCGGCGGCTCAGAAAAAGACAATAGGATGATCGCGCTTTGCACAGCTGCGCTGTTCGCAGCACATCCGGTAAATGTGGAAGCTGTCACCTGGCTCGCATCTCGGAAGTATGGATTACTTTCGGCATTTGCATTCAGCGGCATGGCCATGCATGTCTACGGGACCCGGCGGCAGTTGACGAAGATTGCCTTTCCGTGGGTGATCAGTGGAGCCGTGCTGATGGTCTTGGCCATGCTCTCCAGCCCGTTCGGGATCGTGCTGGCTCCGTTGCTGCTGTTGATGGATCTCGCCAGGATCCGCAAGCGGGACGAGATTCGGAACTACGCACTCGCCTACATCCCGCTCGCGCTCCTGAGCATATTTCCGTATTACGCGATCGCGCTAGGACTGTTAAGCGAGGGCAGTGCCGCTGCGCATCGGTTTCACTATAAAGGAGACCCGCGTTATACCTATACGACGGTGCTGCGCGCGTTGTTCGATTATGCCGTGAACTATGTCTACCCGGTTAATTTGTGTAACAAGTATCCGAATGCCATCGTCGATAGGCCTTCCGACATGAGCGACACCAAGACCTTGCGAGCTCTCGCCGCCACGATAGGCGTGTTGGCGAGTGCCGTCTGTGCTGGCTTTGCGCTTCGCAAGCAGCATCGGCTCTTTCCATTCTGCTTCGCGTGGGCGTTCGTCGCCTGGTTTCCTGTTTCGAACATCAAGGTGCCCATCTCTACAACGATGGCAGACCGCTATCTCTACTTGCCAGGAATCGGCGTGTTTTTGGCAGTTTGCTTGGGGCTTAACTGGCTCGCCGGACGTGTAAATGCCAGGGCACTGTTGGGGGCGTTCTGCGTGATTATGCTAATCTTTGGCGGGTTAACCATGCGGCGTAACACCCACTGGCGGAGCAGCATCACGCTTTGGGAATCTGCACTGAAGGCACATCCAAAGAACCCGGTAGGGCTGAATAATTATGGCGATGCGCTTCGCGAACGAGGCAAAGCGGAGGCTGCTGCGCGGATTCAGAGGGCGCAAAAGCACGCAGTCGAACTCCGTACGACCAACCCAAAGGCTGCTAACGAACATTTGCAGGCCGAGCAGAAGGCAGCCCAAGAGGAAGAGACCCGCATACGGGCAGAGGCCGCGA
>DMTJ01000584.1 GCA_003477185.1 Lentisphaeria bacterium | reverse complement strand
TCTAGCGTTCCCGCCTGGAAGCAGGCCAGCGACAATCGTGACCACTGCGGCGAGCGCGGCAAGCCAGAGCACCAGTCGACGTGTCTGGGGCTGGCGCTGGGAGGCTGCGATTCGATTCTGAATATCTTGCCAGAGCTCATCGGGGCAGGCGCAATCTGCTTCGAGTTTTTCGATCAGGACGCTTTCGAAGGCCTGCTCGGCTTGGAGCGCGCGGAATTCTTCCTCACTGCGCTCCGATTCGAAGCGAATGATCTCTTCTACGGAAAGTTCGCCATCCATGTAGGCTTGACGCAGCAAGTCTTTATCTGTCGCCATTATGCGCTCCTCTGGCATGCTGGTTTCACGCCACTTTTCACATTTTTGATAATTCCTCCTGCCTGTGCGTACTCCGCAAGGAGTCGGCGCATGCGTTTGCGGCCTCGTGCGAGATGTGTCATGACTGTTCCGACCGGAATCTCGAGAATTCCGGCGATTTCCTTGTAGGAGCACTTGGCAATGGTTAGCAGCAGAAAGCAGGATCGCTCGTTGGTGCTAAGCTGGCGCATTGCGCGGTGTAACTCGTCGCTGCATGCTTCTAGGAACCATTCCGGATCATCGAGCATGCGGCGCTCCAGTTCAGGCTGAACTGCGAAATGCGACTCATCGACGGATTCGATATCGATGGACATCCGCTTGAATTCGCGGTTTGCCACGTAGCATTTGTTGGTCACGATCCGGTACATCCAGGCCCGAAAATTGGTGCCAGCCTCAAACTTGTCGAGTTGCTTGTAGGCCGCTAGCACCGCGGAAGAGAAGACGTCCTCGATCACGCTGTCATTCCAGACATTGCGCGCCACATAGCGAAACAACTCAGCGCGATAGCGGTCGAGCAGTGCTACGAATTCATCATCGGTTAGTTTGGCCATTGGTCTTCCTGCGTGCCTCTGCGGGTACCGTTGCATTCTTCGGTGGCTCGGGTCAATGTCACAGATTCGAGAAACTTGACCAATTTATTTGTTGCGATTGTATTTTTGTAGCTGTGCTTCCAGTGTGGCTGCGTGATTTGGTAGAGCTGCATGTTTCGACATGGCCTTAAACTCGCTCACACTCCCACCTTACTTGCTATCGAGGATGATGACCTCATGCGCTAGGTCGTGTCTCTACAGTTGATGGCAACTGGGATGAACGTGTACGAGGCGGCGACCGGCGAGCAGGGCGTGCGTATCGCGAGAACGCCGAGAAGATCGATGAGATCCTGCTGGATCTGGTGTTGCCGGGAATTTCCGGGGCGGAGGTGTAACGCCAGATCCGAGAGATCGACCCAAAGGCACAGACGCTGGGAGTCAGTGGTTCGTCGGACCGGAAACTAATCCAACAGCTGTTGATTGACGGGTGCCGTGGTTTCCTAGCCAAGCCGTACCGGCTTAAGGAGCTATCGAACGCGATCACTGGGATGCTGGAGTCCGCGTGAAAACCAGCTGGCGGCGATCCTGATAGCGACGCGAAAAACCGTTGAAAATGAAGACGACGTCGTAGCCTTTCTTATTGCAGTAAAGCATCTCCAGCGCCGCGAGGACGCAGGCAAAGTCAAGCTGATGATGCAGCAGATTTCAGGAATGCCCCCCCAAATGTGGGGCCCAACACAGACTGCTAGTCCGATCCCAAACCCCGTGGCCCAGAGAAGGCCGGCAAGCGCGGCCAGCCACGGCAAGAAGCGATGCCAAGCGACTTTCCCCGACGGTCGATATTCAGGAGGGACGGGCTTTCTTGTTCGTCAGGTGGAGTCGGTAGCAGCATAGCTCGCAATTGATGGAGTGGGGACAGATAGCCGTTTTGGGCTGAAGCGCCCCGCATTTATTGAGAAATCTCAGCATTTTTCGCGATTCTGGTCGCGTCTGTCACGGGAAAGCCCCGTGGATACATTGAAATCGAGCAAGAGCTTTCCATAGTACCGGGCTTCCCCGGCCGTATCGGCGGGAACCTATCGTTGTCGGATGTTTAGAGGAGATCGGCGCCACGTTGCGCTGCAAACGTATATGAGTAGTTCTTCGCTACTGCCGTTATCGGCAGATCAGATTGCTCGCTTGGAACAATTGGTGTCCGAGCTTGCCCCGTCACAAGTCGCTTGGCTTGGCGGCTATCTTACCGGTATCGGCGCTGGCGGCGCAGTGGGTTCTGCCCAACAGGCAGCAATCGCCCCTGCTGTAGCCGTTCCATCCGTCACTATTCTGTACATGACCCAGACCGGGAATGCCGAAGGCGTCGCCAATGATCTGGCTGCAGCTCTGAAGGCACATTCCATCCCGGTGGTCCTGTCTGATGTCGCGGAGTTTTCAGCCAAGAAGCTGAAGTCCGTTGGTTACCTTGCGCTGATCGCAAGCACCTACGGCGAAGGCGAGCCGCCGGATACTGGCGAGGACTTTTACAACGCCGTCATGGGCGACCGCGCTGCCAAAATGGCCGATGCGAAGTTCGCTGTCTTCGGCCTTGGCGACAGCACGTATGAATTCTTCTGTAAGCTTGGCGCAGATTTCGACTCTCGCTTCGAGGCATTGGGCGGGACGCGTTTGCTCGATCGTGTGGACTGCGACGTCGACTATGACGACCAGGCTGCTGAGTGGGTAACCACGCTGTCCGAGAAGATCGCTGCTGAGGTCGCCGCTGCGGCACCGGCCCCGGTCTCTGCTCTTAGTGCAATCCCAGCTTCGACCCAGTACGATAAGAAGAACCCATTTCCCGCGGAGCTTTCTGAGCGCATTCTGCTGAACGGCCGCGGCTCCCATAAGGAAGTGTACCACATTGAGCTCTCGCTCGAAGACAGCGGCCTCAGTCATACGCCTGGCGACAGCATCGGCGTTGTCTCCCAGAACAGCAACGTAGTGGTCGAAGCGTTGCAAGGCGCCATGGGCTGGTCTGGCACGGAAGACGCGGACGGCAGTCCCGTCAGCGACGCGCTCAAGCTCACGTATGATATTACCAGCCTGAGTCCGCAGGTCCTCGAGAAGTACAACGCTTTCGCCCAGTCCGACACGCTCACCGACTTGCTGCAAGCCGAGAAGCGTAGCGAACTCATGGATTACATCTACGGCCGCGAAGTCATCGACATCGTCACCGAGTTTCCCGTCTCTGGACTCGCGCCCGCCGACCTGGTCGGCTGCTTGCGTAAATTGGCCCCGAGATTGTTCTCCGTGGCTTCCAGCCTGAAGGCATACGAGGAAGAAGTGCACCTGACTGTGGGCGCCGTGCGCTATTGCAGCCACAGCCGTGAGCGTCTCGGCGTCTGCTCGACCTTCCTGGCCGATCGCGTTGACATTGGCGACCGCCTCCCGACCTATGTCCACGCCAATAAGAATTTCCGACTCCCTGCGGATCCTTCGGCTAAAATGATCATGGTCGGGCCCGGCACCGGGATTGCCCCCTTCCGCGCCTTCCTCCAAGATCGTGAAGCCGACGGTGCTGCAGGCGATAACTGGCTGTTTTTCGGCGACCAGCATGCTACCACCGACTTCCTCTATCAGCTCGAGTGGCAGCGCTTCCTCAAAAGCGGCCTGCTGAGCCAAATGGACGTCGCCTTTTCTCGTGATCAGGATCACAAGATCTACGTCCAACATCGCATGCAGGAACACGCAGCCCAGCTCTATGCTTGGCTCCAAGAAGGTGCCTACTTCTACGTCTGTGGCGATGAAGGAAACATGGCGCATGACGTCCATAATACGCTGGTCGACATTGTCGCCAAACACGGTGGAATGGCCGTCGACGCAGCTGAAGAACACGTCAAAAATCTGCAGCGTGACAAGCGCTATCAGCGCGACGTCTACTAAGTCTTACCAATTTCACATATGATCCGCGGAGCGCACCAAGCATGAGCGAGACAGCGAACCTCTCTGAGGTTGAACTAATTAAGGACGCCAGCAACTACCTGCGTGGCACTATCAAGGAAGGCCTGGCGGATCCTATCACTGGCGCATTGCCAGATGATGATACCCAGCTGACCAAGTTTCACGGCATTTATCAGCAGGATGATCGTGACCTGCGCAAAGAGCGGCAGCGCTCCAAGCTCGAGCCACACTACATCTTCATGGTCCGTGTCCGCGTACCCGGCGGTCGTTGCACTCCGGAGCAGTACCTCGGCATGGACGCCTTGGCAGACAGCCACGCAAACGGCACCATCAAGCTGACCACGCGGCAAGCCTTTCAGCTGCACGGCATCATTAAGCGCGACCTCAAAGGCAGCATTGCTGGGATCAACGAGACGTTGCTCGACACCATCGCAGCTTGTGGCGACGTAAACCGCAATGTCATGGCCACCGTAGACCCGGCCCACGGCACCCGAGCTCTCAACGCCGTCCAGCAGGTCAGTCGCGAGATTTCAGAGCTGCTGACCCCAGCCACCAGCGCCTATTTTGAGCTGTGGTTGGATGGCGAGAAGATCCAGGACACGAGCGCGCAGGAGCCAGATCACGAACCTATCTACGGCAAGACCTATCTGCCGCGTAAGTTCAAGATCGCCATTGCCATTCCCCCATCGAACGATGTCGATGTCTTTGCGAACGACCTCGGCCTGATCGCCATTGTCGAGAAGAAGAAGGTCGTCGGCTACAACGTCTCGATCGGCGGCGGCATGGGGGCTACCTACAACATGAACGAGACCTATCCCCGTCTCGGCAGCGTGATTGGTTTTTGCACACCCGCACAGGTGGCAGAAGTGGCCAAGCAGGTCGTCTGCGTGCAGCGCGATCATGGTGACCGCACCAACCGCAAGCAGGCTCGCCTCAAGTACACTATCGATCGCAAAGGTCTCGATTGGTTTAC
>DMTJ01000057.1 GCA_003477185.1 Lentisphaeria bacterium | reverse complement strand
ATGACTGGGCCATGTGGACCGGCTATGAGACCGGCAACCCGCCGAGCGACAATCGCTATCAGGATCCCTACATCAACACCCCCGACGAGGGCAGCCGCACCTATGCTGGCAAATTCGGCCCTGACATGTACACCGATCGCTTGATCACGTTCATGCGCGCACACAAGGACGAGCCGATGTGCCTCTATTACCCGATGCCCTTGCTGCACGCCCCTTTCGTGACGACCCCGGACCGGCCAAACGCAGAGACGCGTACTGACAGGTTTAAGGCCATGCTCCTCTACGTGGACAAAGCAGTTGGGCAGTTGGTCGGCGAGCTGGACGAGCTGGGAATCCGCAAGCGCACCATCATCATCTTTACCTCTGATAATGGAACCGACAAGAAGATCACGGGCACACGCAACGGGCGGACAGTCATAGGTGGAAAGGGATCGCATAGCGAAGCCGGGGTGAATGCCCCGTTTATCGTCAACGGCCCCGGCCTGGTTCCCGCCGGTGTTGAAACCGATGCACTGACCGATTTGTCCAATATGCTGCCGACCTTTGTCGAACTGGGTGGCGGGCAGGTACCGGAGGATCTCATCGTCGACGGAACGTCCATTGCTCCGCTGATCCTTGGGAAAGAGAACGATTCACCGCGCGAGTGGATCATGGCCCTGAGCTCTCGTTCCGGAAAACTTGATGACAAGGGGGTTCGGGGACGGAAAGATTTTGCTCCCCGCGTGCTTCGCGACAAGCGCTACAAGGTGTGGGTTTCTGAATCGAAGCAGATCGAGCGTCTGCATGATCTGCAGGAAGACCCAAGAGAAGAGACCAACCTGCTCAAGTCGGACCGTGCTGCACACAAAGCCGCGGTGCGGAAATTCCAAGCAGTTGTCGACTCTCTCCCCAACAACGATGCCCGGCCGTTCTACGAGCCGCGAGCAGAGAACCCGTGGGACCGAACGGTGACAGGGAAGCCCAAGGCGAAGCCGGAGGGGAAAAACGAGGCTGATTTCAACTACGAAACGGCAATTAGCAAGATCGCATTTGGCTCTTGCTTCAATCCAAGGGCGCGGAAGTTTGCCATCTTCGACGGCATCCTCGTACACGATCCGGACGTCTTCGTCTTTGTGGGAGACAACATCTACGGCGACACACACGATATGGAGCTCTTGAAGCGGAAATGGTCCAAGCTCGAGGCCATAGAGGGCTTTCGTACCCTGCGTGCGTCCAGCACACTACTCGCGACCTGGGACGATCACGACTTTGGCATCAACGACGGCGGCAGATCCTACACCAAGCGCAAGGAGTCCGCAGAGATCTTCCTGGATTTCTTCAAAGACGCGCAGGACTCGCCGCGGCGCCAGCGGGAGGGCGTTTACGGCTCGTATGTCTTTGGCCCAACGGGGCAACGGTGCCAAATCCTCCTCTTGGATACCCGATACTTCCGAGACGAACTGCCACGCGCCAAAGGCAAACCAAAGAAGGGCTGTGTCGGCTGGTATGCGCCGACAGACGATCGCACGAAAACGCTGCTTGGTGAGGCACAGTGGCGATGGTTGGAGCAGCAGCTACAGGTTCCGGCCGACATCCGCATCATTGCCAGCAGCATCCAAGTGCTGGCACAAGAGAAAGGCATGGAAAATTGGGGCAATGTCCCGCACGAACAAGCACGTCTCATCCAACTTCTCAAAAAGCACAAGGCCCACCACACATTCGCCATCTCCGGCGATGTCCACTTTTCGGAGCTTTCCAGAAAGGAAATCGACGGCTACCCGCTCTACGATTTCACCTCCAGTGGCATGTCGCATACCAGCAGACGCTGGGCAGAGGCCCCCAATTCATATCGAGTTGGGCAAGCAAGCTGGGACCTGAATGCCGGGCTGATAGAGATCGATTGGGCCTCAGCAAGCCTCCAGCTGTCCGCCATCAATTCCAAGGGGGAAAAGCTATTCTCGCACCAGCTGAAACTTGCCGAACTGAAGGTTCCCTGATGCCGAACTGCGTACTCATTTTGGCAGGTTTGCTGGCGACGTCGTTTGCTGCCTCGGCACAAGAGGACAGCCTCACGCCGTATACCGATGCCGCTCAGGTCCCGCAGGCTGCGATTGACCTGTGGAAAGACTACGATCCGCGTAGGGAAGATCTCGCGGTCAAGACCCATAAGGAGTGGAAACAGGATGGCGTGATCTCCCGGCTGATTAGTTTTACCGTGGGCACGTTCAAAGGCAGCGATGCCCGCCTTGCCGCGTACTACTGTTTTCCCGACAACGGCAAACAGAATCCCGCCTTTGTCTGGAGCCATGGCGGTACCCAGCGCGCCCAGCGCAGTCGCGGCCATTACTTTGCCACCCAGGGCTTTGCCACTCTGGATATCAACTGGCTGGGACGCCCGCTCGAGATGGAGCTGGACCCTGGCAATAGCTGGGGCACGAACTGGGGAAAGGTCGATCCAACCCATGCTGGAGGCTTTTACCCCTATGCCCTGCGCGACGAGTTCAAATACAGCCTGCTCCCCGATGAGCACAGTGTGGACCCCATCCTGAGCCCGCGCAACTCGGCCTGGTTCATACTCTCTCTGGCAGGGCGTCGCGCGCTGACGTTCCTGGAGCAGCGGCCGGAGGTTGACCCCGAGAAACTTGGTTTCGCCGGCTACTCCATGGGGGGCGTGATCACTGTGATGACGGCCATCGACAAGCGACTCAAGGCTGTGGCTCCCTTTATCGGCGGCACGACCAACCGCTACCAGAACTACGACGGCATGGATGCCGGCGCTGACACCCACGAAGTGGGAGATCTCACGCTCCTCAAGAAGACCATCGACCCCGGTGCTTACTGGAAGCACGTCAGCGTGCCCGTCATGTTCATCAGTTCATCCAATGACCAATACGCCACCTTCGACCGGATCTACCAGTCCGTGGACTTGCTCCCTCATGACAACTGGCGTGTGAGTAGCAATATGCATGTCGCTCACCGCCCGGGACCTGAGCAGTGGGTCATGCTCAA
>DMTJ01000574.1 GCA_003477185.1 Lentisphaeria bacterium | reverse complement strand
CTCGGGCTCATCCGCACGCAACGCCAGATCCACCATGATGACGCGGCCGCGACGGACCGGATTCTTGACCAGCGAGTAGATCACAGATCTGAAGATGGACTCTGCGGACTCCGCATTCATCCCCACGATCAGCAGGTGACTGCCAGACTGCCGTCGGAACTGCACCGCGCAGGCATCGTCGATCGAAACCGGCTGTCCTAGAAGCACGGTTCCGGGTGCCACCTCACCAGCACGAAGCCGCGCTACGAACGGCGCCGTCGCAAACGCCGCTGGCGCGCTTCCCTCAAACACCACAGGGGCGGGCACGAACTCGTCGCAGCGCAAATTTCGGAGCAGGTGCAGGTAACGCTCATGCTCCTCCTTACTCAGCCAGGCAACTTGAAACGAGTCGTTGCCTTCGACCAAGCCATTGCGATCGTTGTAGATCGCTGCGCCCGGGCGCGTGAGCGAGCGTCCCGCAGAATTCTCCTCGCTCAAAATCAAGCGCGAGTCTGCCTCGCTGCAAGGCAGGGCGATTCGCACCGCCATCTGTTCTAGGCTGCTCCTGGCCAGCATGTAGGTGCCCGCAAGCGTTTGGGACCCCATCAGCACATGCACGCCAAAGGCTCGTCCCTGGCGCACTAGCCGGTCCAGAATCTGCGAAATCTTGGCGGCAATTGCGTCATCTTCGGCAAAGAACTCCTGAAACTCATCGACGATCAGGACAATCCTGGGCAAGGTCTGGCCACTGCGCTCGCGATAGCTCTTCACATCTTCAGCGCCCGCATCGCGAAACAGCTCGCCGCGCTCTTGGAGCGTGGCGTCGAGACCGCGCAGCACACTCAGGCCAAACTCCCGTTCGCTCTCGATCGCCACCACCCGCAAATGCGGCATCCCGTAGGTGACGTATTGCTTGAACTCCACGCCTTTCTTAAAGTCGATCAGGTAGAGCTGCAGCTCAGACGGCGAGTAGCGCAGCGCAAGCCCGGTGATGATCACGTGCAGCAGGGTGGACTTTCCAGATCCAGTCTTGCCAGCAATTAGCACATGCTGGCTCGTTCCCTTGCCCAGCGTCAGATAGCGCAGTCGATTCGCGCCCGTCGGCCCGAGCGGCACCCGCAGTTCTTCCGCAGAAGACGCACGCCAGTAGCTGCCAATTTTGGCCGCCGCTTCCACATCTTGATAGGCGATCTCGACGCCAGAAGCATCTCGCGCAGCCTTCCCGACTTGCTCCACAAGGGCCTGAATCTGATCCAGCAAAAGCCCTTCATTCAGCATGACCGGGCAGTCTCCCAGGACCTCATCGCGCAGCCGAAATGTGCCATCGTCTGCCTCATCCAGCACCACCGCGAGCCCCTCCAGGTCTTCCTGCAACTCGCGAGGCATTTTACGCTGTGCATCACAGTGCATCACGGTCAGGACGCCACTACGGGCACCATTGGCCAACAGCGTGGCCAGTCGCTCGGCGGCATCCTCGCCAACACCTGCGGGGGCATCGAGAATCACCAGCAGCCGGTACGGCTCCGCAATCTCGCCGGCCTGCCGGTTGAACGCTGCGATGTCCGCAAAATCACTACGCAGATACTTCTGGATGATCATCGCTGCATGTTCGGCAAGCTTGCTGATCAGCCGCTCCACGTCCAGCCGCTCGGTCATGATCTTCTCGTGCAACAGGTTCGCATCGAAGTCTGCGAGATGGATAAATGACGCGACGTTCTGCCCGAGGGACAAAGCGTCCACTATGGCCAATTGCAGCTTGCCGGGGGGCAATTGCTTCAACAAATGACAGATCAATGAGTTTACGGTCGCCAGGGCTTGCTGCCGGCCAAGTGGCGTCTTGGAGAAGATGACCAGCGGCAAGGCCGTGGTCGGCTCCAAAACCAGCGGGAGAGCAATCTCGGCATTCTTGAGTTTCGCCGTAAGCGAGCCCAGCTGCCAGCCAGCGTTCGGCTGGGTATCGCGAAAAGCCATGAGCGTGTTGCCCGCTGCTGCAGCCGCCAGATTCTGCACCTGCCTGGCCTGCTTCTGACGGCGGGAAAGCGCCTCTAGCCCTTCCTGCTCCTGACTTGCGATCTCCGCAAGGGCAACCGCCTTTCTTCGCTCCAGCGCATCGGTCTTGTGTTTCTTCTCTTCGCGGGCGATTTCATCCTGCTGATCCAGTGCCAGCTCCGCGTCCAACAGCAGCAGGGCAAGCTGCTCTTCCAACTGACCAATCGTTAGACACAATGCCGGGTAAAGGTCCGGCAGTTGTGAGGTGGTCGCTTTTCCGTGGTTGGCATCGACGAAATCCCCGACGGATCGCGCCACGAACTGGCGAAGCGTAGCGAAACCGCGCTTGGGCGGAGCCTTTACGACTCGGACAATATCTGGCCCCTCGGTAGCCTCCGCGAGTGTGACAATCGCCTGGGCCAGCTCCTCTGCTTCGGTCAGCCGCGCCTCCAGCGTGGCGATGTCCGCAACTGGTGCTGCGGCGGTCATTTTGATCTCTCGGGCACGCTGGATCGGCTCGCCCCAGCCGCTCCGGCGGAGCGTCAGCTCCAAGTCGCCTCGCCCAACTTGGAGGGAGTGAAGGCGATCATTCAGGGCTTGAGCCTGACCATCTGCCGCCGCTCTGCGATCTGCGCACGCGTTGGCGTGCGTGGCTTCGATCGCATTGCGCTCGGCGTCCATGGTGCTGGCCAAAGCTTTGCGGGCCTGTTCGCTGCGCTCTTGGATGGCCTTACGATCATCCACCGCTCTGGCGGCGGCGTGTTGCGAACTCCGCAACGCCCGCTCGAAAGTGGCGCGGGCAGCAAGGAGAGCCTGGCGTTCGGCACGCCAGATATCTACAACGGGGGGATCCAGTGAGGGCACTTCGCTCAAGCGATACCTACTGACATTCTCGGCGAGTGTCCTGCATCATCCGCATGAGCTGGTGCAATTCCGTATTGGTCCCCTCGAATGCGTCAAACAACGGCTTCATGTACTGACGCTCAAAGCGCTCGGCAACCGCGTCGTCCCAGACCTCGCGCGTGCGCGTCCATTGCAGCGCCAGCGGATCCCGGGCCAGACGTGCGGCTTCTTCCGGATCGATCAGGGTGGTCAGGCGCGATCTCATGGCCTAGCCATAATTTGCTGCATAAGCCGTTGATTCTTGATCTCATCGTCGCTTGCGAGCAGGCGGGCGGTGTACTTCCCGACGCGGCCAATGCAGCGGCCATCCTTGTCGAAGCCAAATGCAGGCGCGACCGTATCGACCATCTCCTCTGGGCGTGCGCCGCCGCGCTGCGCCGCCTTCTCGATCGCCAGGTCGATCTGCTTGCACAGGGCTGGTTCGTTGACGATCGTGCGCAATTCACGGAGAGCGCACAAGGCTGCGGGTGGGCGCATGTTTGCCAGGGTAGCCAGGCAGGTCTTGCCAATGCGGCCCGAGCGATACTCTCCGGACGAGAGCCGAGTATAGGCACTCGCGGCCAGAATGGTCAGCTGGCTGGTCATCGCCCCGCTCTCCATCATCCCGCACATCCAGATATAGCCCTTCAGAACGCGCTGCGTCCGATCCCGAGTGGCCTCGGCGACAGAGCGTTTGAGCTCGTCATGCAGAATCGCGTCTACCGGAACAGTGTCGGTCACCGTCTCCGGCTCGTCCTGCTGGCGTTGAAGGATTCGACCAAAAAAATTACTAAAGCTCATAACCCGCCTGTGCGCATCTTGGGAGGTCCAGAGACTGTACATGAGAGAGCAGGGTTTGTCACCCCTACCAAGGGATGAACGCTGCGTGTGTCCTTGACTCTTGGATTGACCAAGCGACTCTTTAACGTTGTGCCAGTCAAAGAGTCAGGAAATCATTGGATCTTGTTTACGCTTCTAGGTCAACCTCGCCGCTGGAGTTCACGAGTATCACGCTCGAAAGCGGCGCAAAAAGCGCGGTGAGACGCTTGTAGGCCTCAACTTCCTGGCCTGGTTCCGCGGGCACAAAGCCAAGGACCACCAGATCTGCGTCGGCAGACTCGCGGTGAAGCAGTTCTTGAAATGTGCCACTTCCAATGGGCGTTGCGAACTCCGCATCGATTCTTGCCTGGCCGGCCACCTGTTGTAATTCGCGCAGGGCCTCTCCGGCTTCCTCCTCACTCTGAATCTGCCGAATCAAGCGCAGCTTGGCACCCCGCCACGCCTCACACTCCAGCAGCAGGTGGCACAGGGTGACCATCAGCGGACCATTGCCCTGCCCTCGCCACCAGCAATCGACGCGCTTCAGGCGGGTCTCGCCCATACGATCCATCACAATCACGCTGCTCTTGCCGAGCTTGCGCGTGGTCCGCAGGTGGGAGAAGAATGGCCCGAGTCGGCCTTCGTCCCGTGGCCAGCCAAAGAGCACCATATTGGGTTTGATCGGGCCGATCGAATAGGACTGCAGGAAGACTTTCAGGTCGCGGTCGAAATCCTCCAGCATCACTGTCTCGGGGAAGACATCCAGCTTATTCTCCTCGACGAAGGCCTGAAGCTGGCGCCGCGCCTCGTCGCACTTCTCCAGATCCTTCTCGGTATCGCCCACGACCACCGAAACGACGGAGACAATCCCGCAATTCATGCCAAACCAGCGGGCAAAGCGTACCAGCGCCAGCCGCGCGTAGGGATTTCCGGAGAATACGATACTGGTCGGGCGCCAGTTCTTCGGGTGCGGCGGCATTCGGGAGAGGTTGAGCAACTGCGAACGCGCACGCTGGTAGACAAAGCCGCGCCGAGCGTCGCCGTAGGTTGCCTCATTCTCGCGTACTCGCGCGAGCACAAACAGGACGGCGAGCACGGCCAGTGCAAGTGCAGCCGCCAACGCATTGATCATCATCGCACTCCAGACACAGGCCACGCCGCCGACTAGCGCAGACGACCAGTGAAAGAAGCGGAAACGCGGGCGAAAGCTGGGATTCTTACCAAAAGATTCGACGAACGCGGCGAGATTGGTCATGCCATAGGTGTAGAGAAAGACCATCGTCACCATTGCGGCTACCAGGTTCAGCCCCCCTCCTCCAGAATCGCCGCCCACAGCGATCAACGTCACGGCGCCAATCACAAAAGTGGCGATCAGCGCGCGGCGCGGCTCGTCCTGCTTGCCCTGCCCAGCACTGAATGGCGCTAGCACGGCCACGGTCTTATCCCGTGCCACAGCCTGCAGCACGCGCGGCGCCCCGAGATAGGACCCAATGGCGCTAGAGAGTGTCGCCGAAAAGACCCCAGCGATCACCAGCCAAGAGAGGCCGAGCCAGGCATGATCCATGAGCAACTGAAACGGCTGCTCGCGCAGAGTCTCGGCATCAGTAAGCCCACTTGCCAGCACAATTTGAATGCCATAGACAAAGAAGCTGAGAATGATCGCCGCTAAAATCCCGCGCGGAATCGACTTCGCGGGATCTCGCAGGTCACCACTCATATTCACTCCAGCCATGATTCCAGTCACTGCCGGAAAGTAGACGGCAAACATGGTCCACATGTTTGCATTGTCTGCATAGTTCGAGGCAATATTGCTGCGCATGGTGTCGGCCTCGAAGTGTTGCGCCAGGCCAATCATGAAGACGAATATTGAGACCACAAGCACAGCCAGGATGATATACTGAAAGCGGATCGCCACATCGGCTCCCACCCAAGTCACAACGAACAGCACCGCCAGTGTCGCCAAGCAGACCAGGCGAAACGGCAATCCAGGCCAGACCGTGGCTAGCGCTTCGACAAAACCAAGAATGTAGAACGGCACCGACAGCGCCTGGGCCACGAACAAGGCGATCCCGATCGCGGTCCCGAAGCCGGGCCCGAGCACCCGGGAGATCAAGAAATAAGCCCCACCGCCACCCACCGCGGTGTTCGTCGAAATGGCCGATATCGAGAACGCCGTCAGCAGCGTGATGCCGCTACAGAGCGAGAGAATAATTGCCGTTTGCACCAGTCCAGCGTTGCCAACCACGAAGTTGGCCCGCATGAACATTATGAGGCCAAAAATGGTCAGGATCGACGGTGTAAAAACCCCGCCGAACGTGCCAAAACCGTAGCCGCCCCCGCTATTTTTTGGCGAGTCGCCCAACTGCTATTCCAGTCGCAGGTCTAGCATCAGGTCGGCAAACCGCTCAATGGTCTGCCAGCAAGCATCGTGATCCTTCACGTGATTCGCGATCATCGAAAAGGACAGCAGGTTTCCCTGCTCAGTCGTGATGAATCCGGATAGCGATACCACAGATTTCAGCGTCCCCGTTTTGGCTTGCAGGTTGTTGCGCGCGCGGTGTTCCAGAAAGCGCTTCTCGAGAGTGCCGGATTCGCCAGCCACGGGCAACATGCGGCGCAGGATCTCCCGATACTTACTCTCATTCAGCATGTTCAGGATGTACACGAGTTGGCCGGGAGACACGCGATTCTCATAACTGAGTCCCGAGCCATCTGCTGGCACCAGCCCCTCCAGCGGGAAGCCAATGCGCTGAAGCCCTGCGAGGATAGCTGCCTGTCCAGTCGCGTAATTAGCGCTGTCGAAGCCCTCAAAGCCGAGTGTCAGGTATAACATCTCCGCGCGGAAATTGTCGCTATACACGCCCATCGGGATGATCAGCTCCTCGATGCTCAGTGATTTCAAGCGGCCCACGGCAGTCTCGGCGACAGCTGGCTGCTCCTGGCCCATGACCATGATGCCGTGCAACTGCAACTGGCGACGGATGTGATGCGCATACACGTCGGACGGCTGGTTGTGCTCCAAGCGCCAGTAGTCGTAGCCGTCTACACTGCTGTTTACCAGAATCATGTCGCTCTTGCCGCGCCGCGCCTGGCCGCTGGCATTGCCGCTGGGCTCGACAAGAAACCCGCTCACCGCCATGGGCACGCTGCGGATCGAGGAGTCCACCACATGCACGTCCACCGTGTTCTCGTTAAAAGAAAGGCCATGTGCGCACGGGTAGTGCTCATTACTCACCATGTCCGACCAGCGCGTGGTATCGGTGGTGATCTTCCCATCCACCCGGCGAATTCCGGCATCGTGCAGTGCCCGAATCATGCGTTGCGCTTGGAGGCGAAGCCGGTCGTTCTTCTCCTTGGGCGTAGCACTCCGCGGATAACGGCCCGTGAAGTGAACCCCGCCAAACCCACGAAACAGCAGGTCGCCATGCAGCGTCCCGTCCTCAATTGGCCCTGTGGCGTACACTTCAGTCCTCGCCCGATGCGCGGGTCCCAGCGTCATCAGCGCGGCGACAGCAGTCACCAACTTCTGGTTCGACGCAGGAATCGCAGGCGTGTCGCCACGAAAGTCAAAGATGTCGCGATTCTCCGCCACGTCGCTGATCCGCACGTACCAGGTCCCCTCTTCGGCCTCCTGCAGGTGCTTGTGCATCGTATCCAGAGTGTAGGCGGTGTTGCCCTTCTGCGGGATTTGCGCCACAAGCCCCACGCTACTCGTCAGACAGACAAGAAGCAGGATCCGGTACGCGGAAGCTGTAGGACAGCGCTTGCTTAAGTTTATCATTTCTCACTATTTTCCAGGATTCATTTTCAGAGTTTGCAAAGGATGGGGGCGGTAGCCCTAGTCGCTCTGCAGCACGCACATAATACTCTCGCCGAGTCGGATGTGCATCTGCAACTACGTTGAACACTTCACCTTTATGCGATTCTGCGAGGATCTGGGTGATGATTGCGACGCAATCGCGACGGTGGACAAGGTTCACCGGCACGTCGCCGCCAGCCACGTTTTTCTTCCCCGCCAGAAACCGTCCAGGGTGACGGTCCGGGCCGATTAGCCCCGCAAGCCGCAGAATCGTCGCATGCGCTGCTGCGTCGGCAATCACGGCTTCAGCCTCGAGCAGGGCGCGCCCGGAAGGCTTGAGCCGAACATGGCTTGGGTTGATCTCGCCCTCGCTCACGGGCCGGTTAGTCGCCGCGTAGACCGAGGTAGAGCTCAGCAGAATCACCTGCTCCGGGGGGGCAGACCACGCCCGACAGACTGCGCGGATCCGATCTGCAAAGCCGACGACTGCATCCGTTCGCCGTCCCGGCGGAATGCTGATAATCAGCGCGTTACTTTGCCAGAATGCGTCGCACGCGGGCCAGACCCCAGCGGCGTCGACAATCAATTGGACAGGGTCAATGTGGTGCGCGCGGAGGGCGTCAAAGCGATCCAAATGCATCGTCGAGCCCCTTACCTGCCAGCCATCGGCTGCGAGTGTGGCCCCTAAGGCGGTCCCCAGCCAGCCACAGCCAAGAATACTGACCGACCGCGCAGCGGTTGTCATCAATCTACTTTCGGATGTGAACCTTCTGGTTCATCCGGGAAGTCGCCTTCCAAAGTTCCATCCAGTGCCTGCTCGAGCATCTGTTCAAGCTCAGCATCTTGGATCGCTGGCGCGCTCGGCGTTTCAATTGGAGTCGCCTGCAGCTTGGGCACCGGGACGGGTTCTGGCTCTGGCACCTCCTTGCCCTTCTCGATGCGCTCGAACTTTCGGATTGGCTCCGGCACGGGCTCGGGCTCGGGAATGAGTTCTTGCATCTCAGGCATAGCCTGTACCGCAGGTACTGCCGCCAGTGCCGGCTCATCGATGTCTGGCAACTCGGTCGGCTCTTGGACTACGGCAGCTGGAATTGCGGACTCCGCAACGAGCTGCTCAGCGGCGTCTTCCTCACTAAGGACTTTGCTCAACTCAGCAAGTTCTCGCTTCTCGACGGGCACTGTCGTCTTGGGCCAGACGTACTCTTCCTCAGACTCGCCCGCTTGCGGGGTCACAATGTCCACCATCATGTTGCTGTAGGCATTGCTGTAAATCACGCGGCGCAACCTGCTGCCGTCTTGCCCAATCCCCCAGATGTGCACTTCGTCCGCGTTCACATTGCGCGAGCGGTGAAAAAACACCACGCTCCCGTCCACTGACCAGCGCGGGCTGCTGTTAAAATGAGCATCTTCAACGATAGATCGGTTTCCGGTGCCATCCGTGCCAATGACCCGAATCGCCCAGCTTCCCTTGGTGCCCACCGTCTTATTGATCTGAGATTCGTAGGCAATCAGAGTGCCGTCTGGGCTCCAGGCCGGATGATGATCACGCAGCGCATCGTAGGTAACTCGTACTTCGTCCTTGCCTGAGGCGTTCGCAATGTGGATTTCGAAGCGACGGGGGTCGATGCCTTCGTATCCTTTGGGAAACGCAACATAGGCGATCTGCCTGCCATCGGGTGACCAGCAGGGATCGTGAAACTGGCGCTCGCCGCGCGTCAACTTGCGCGGGTAATTTCCCTCACCATCGGTCACGAAAAGCTGCCAGGCATCTTCCTTCGTGGTCTTAGCGGCCATTACCAGCGACTTGCCATCGGGAGACCACTGCGCCCCGGAGTGCGCTTTCCAGCCATACTTACGACGGGGAATCAGCGCCCGGTCATGGTGGCTGATCAGACTGTGGCGCCACAGTTCACAGCTTTCGAAATTATTCGGCCCAGCGCCCTTCGCGCTCCGGTAGTATACCAGCACATCACCATGCGGTGAGAGCCGCGGTGCCCAGGCGATATCGCCCTCCAGATGCGTCAACTGCGCATCCTGATTCAGGTCAGTTTGCCAGATCTGAAAGCTATTACTACGATTAGACGCGTAAATAAGCCCGTCCGGCGCCAAGCCGGCGAAATCAGCGCAGGCGGTGGCTGCGACAAGCAAAAAGAAAAGGAATCGCACGGTGCGGCTCGCCTAAAAAGTAAGGAAAATACCATCCCAAACCTAGCGACACTTTGGCCGTACGCAAGGCCGCGCACGCGATCCCGCACGGCACTGCCTTGACCGCCTGCGGATGACGGGCACGCTGACCACAGCTTGGAAAAGGCAGAATAAACAACAGCCAACAAGAAATATCCAATGGCCAAATAGAGACTATTCAGCACGTCCTCCACGCCTTGGGCAGTGGCAATTCCTTGTTGGCTGTTGGATATTCGCAACCCGCAAATCAGAGCATCTCATGTGGAAGAAAAAAGGCCCAGATGCGCACAGGAATCTCAGAGCTCTGGGCCCCTATCTGAGACCACATGCGGCGTAGATTTTCCATCCTTGAGCTGGTATTTGCCGTCGGTGTACTCGGCGTGCTTCTTGCAGGCTTAGCGCACGGGGCAGCGCTCGCCATTCGCGGGAGCGAACTTCGTGCCCTGCTGAAATACGAATTTGAGGCCACACCAATCCGGCCTGGTGACCCGCTTACGCCGACGATGGCGTTCGCACCCGGAGTCGCGAACTTGCAAATTGCGGAGTCCACACCGGTGCTGGCCGAGGTTATGGTGTCGCGATGAAACGCCGCGGGTTCACACTTCCCGAAGTCCTCACCGTCATTGCCATCAGGTCGGCGGCGACCGGTTTAGTGTCCCCGGTACTGGCCCAATGCACCGCCATCACTCGCACTCTCACCCAAGAGCTCGCGAGGGAACAGCAAGTCGACCGAGCCGGAATTGCCTGGCGCGAGTCCATTACCACTACCGCCAGCGCCGACTGGGACCTGCACGAGGGCGAGCTATCCTTGGGCTGGCAAGCGGCCGTGCTGCGAGATGGCGCGTCTACCATCGAAACCGAGTTCGGGCTACGCCGGTACCCGCTCGAAGCCCACCCCAGCATAGCCGATTGAATGCAATTTGCAACGACATGGCCTGCGACAGACACCGCCTGAAATAAATAAAAGTCACCCCTGGTAACATTATAAAATCAAGAGACAACCAGCGCATCGAGAGAATCAAGCCTGAGCGAAAAGCCAAGCGCGACAGGAACATCCCAATAAACCGGGTATGTTATAATATCCGTTCAATTCCATCTTAGCGGGGACTGCTCGTTGACTCTTGGCCATTTTGGCCGGCACGATCCTGTCGCCTCCTCTGAGTTTTACTCTAGGAGTCGTTATGCCAGTCCGTCAGGCCTGTGTGCCTTCGCACGCACTATTGGAAACTGTTTCCGCCCCCTCATCAGATCGAGCCACGCTCGCCCCGCCCAAGCCGCCTCGCCAGAGAAGCACCACGGCCACCGCCATCGTGTACTGCGAAGCCGAATTTGGCGCGCTAGATGGCAAAACCGCGAACGGACTCGTGCGTCATTCGGAAAAGTACCGAATTCTATCCGTGATCGACAGCACTAAGGCCGGGCTGGATGCTGGCATGGTGCTGGATAATATCGAACAAGCCATCCCGATCTGTGCCGACCTTAACGCCGCCTTGAAGCAGGCCGGCAGTATTCCGGACTACTTCATCTTCGGCAAAGCACCAGCCAGCGGCATGCTCTCTGCACAGGAGCGCACGCTCATGCTCAAAGCAATCAAACAAGGCATGAGTATCGTCAACGGACTGCATGAATTCCTCAATGACGACCCGGAGTTTGCTGCCGCAAGCAGCGCCCACAATACGACGATCATCGACGTCCGCAGGCCTCGCGCCACCAAGGACTTGCGGGTTTTTAGCGGCAGTTTGACAACGATGGCCTGCCCGCGACTTGCGGTCCTCGGCACCGATTGTGCCATTGGCAAACGGACCACCTGCACGGCGCTCACCCGCGCCCTCAATGCCAACGGCATCAAGACCGTCATGGTCGGGACCGGACAAACCGGCCTGATCCAAGGCGCACGCTACGGACTGGCGCTGGATGCCGTCCCCTCCCAGTTCTGCGCCGGCGAGTTGGAGGCGACAATCATGGAGGCCTATGAAGGCGAGGCTCCGGACGTCATCGTGATCGAAGGGCAAGGCGCGCTAAGCCATCCGGCCTATTCCACCTCGAGCTTCATTCTGCGTGGCAGCTCTCCCCACGCAGTGATCCTGCAGCATGCGCCGGCCCGTGCCCACCGCTGCGATTTCGAGACGATGCCAATGCCCACTCCCGCCAGCGAGATCAACCTCATCCAGACCTTCGCCAAGACGCGCGTGATTGGCCTCACCCTGAACCATGAAAACATGAGTGACGCGGAAGTGACTGCCGCGATCACCCGCTACGAGCGCGAACTCAGAATCCCCGTGACCGACGCGCTCACGCGGTCACAGGATCATCTGGTAAACATGGTGCTGTCTGCATTCCCTGAGCTGGCAGAGAGGGTATCGCAGAGGCAGGAATGACCGCGCCTCGGATTGAGATCGATCTGCGAAAAATTGGTCACAACGCATCCACGCTGGTGGGGCGACTCGCCACGCGCGGCATCGAAGTCACAGGGGTGACCAAGGCCACCTTGGGTTCCCCCCACATCGCCCGTCAGCTTCTGGCTGCGGGCATCCGCTCCTTGGGCGATTCCCGGATCGAGAACATCGAGGCCCTCCGCAAGGCTGGCATGGCTGGCTCGATCGCGCTGATTCGCTCGCCCATGCCTAGCCAGGTCGAACGCGTCATTGCCTCAGCGGATATCAGCTTCAACACCGAGCTTTCCGTCCTCAGACTCCTATCGCAGGCGGCTGTACAGGCTAACCGGTCACACGGCGTCATCCTAATGGTCGAGTTGGGCGATCTACGAGAAGGAATCATGCCCACTGATCTGCCGAGCGTCGTACACGCGGTCATGGAGCTGCCAGGGCTCACCTTGCAAGGCATCGGCACAAACCTCGCTTGCCACAGCGGCACCTCCCCGGACGCTAGCAATATGGCGCAGCTATCAGCCCTCACTTGCACCATCGAATCTACCTTCGGACGGCGTCTTGCCACCATATCCGGCGGAAACTCCGCGAATCTCAATTGGGCATTCAGCGGCCAGGACTGCGGACGCGTCAACGACCTACGCCTCGGAGAGTCCATCCTGTTGGGCTGCGAGACCCTTCACCGCTGCCCGCTCGACGGGCTGTACACAGATGCCATCACGCTGGTCGCCGAGGTTATCGAATTGAAGCAGAAACCCTCGAAGCCCTGGGGCGCGCTGGCACAGACGGCCTTGGGGACCAAGGCCAAGGTCGCCGACCGAGGCACCGTCTGGCGCAGCATCCTCGCGATCGGCTGCCAAGACTGCGACCCGCTCGGCCTCGAGCCGCCACCAGGCGTAGAGATCCACGGCGCCAGCAGCGACCACCTCATTGTGGAGTGCGCCCAAGCCCACCTGACTGTCGGCACCGAAGTCCGCTTTCAGCTCCAATACAGCGCCCTCCTCCAGGCCATGACCTCGCCATTTGTGGCCAAGGTCTTTCTTCGTGACGAAGTCCGCCCACCCCGCAAACGCCGACGTCGCGCACCTCCTAAATTGGCTGCTCACGGATAAGGTTATTTTCTTTTGCGACTTTGGACCTTGGGCAGCTTGCCAGAAGCTTTATGTCGCGGTCAATTTTGCATTATGGCACTGCCGTCTCGAGCGAAAAGACAGGATGACCAAGATTAGACAAGAAGATTTAGACGACAAGAATAGGTGGTACCGCCGACCTGCCATTTTCTTGCCCCAAAAATCTTCTTGTCATATTTTTCCCGACGTACGTTGCTCGAATTCAGCGGATAAAAGAGGCCTGCAATCCGCCCAGTCCCTTCATCCTGTTGATCCAGTTAATCCCCTCTAGCTTTCGCGGGCTGAGATGCTGGGGGAGCTCGGTTGCAAGGGCACGGGCAATTAGTTCCGGTGCTTATCGTGGCACTGTCGGCAAGATTTCTGCAACGCTTGGAATTTCCGAGAGATCTCATCCTCAGCGCTGTCTGCCTTGAGTGAATCCTCAAACTCTTGGGCAAGGAACTCCCCTTCAGTAAGCCATCTTTTGAATTCATCCCCGTATTCACCCGCAAGATTGCGGGCGGATTCACGCAGGCCCTCCTTCACCAGCAACGCCTCTTGTGCGGGATTTAAATCTGGATGCTCGTAGGGCGTCCCCCAGTTGGCCTTACGGCACAGCTTTACGTTGTCATACGCACGGTCTATTTTTGCCATCGCGGCAGCGAGAGATTCGACCGTGGCTACCTCAACCAGTGCCGGAAGCTCAGCATCCTTAGCTGGCACCTGATAGTTCTCCACATCGCGCCAAAGCCCGGCATACTCTCGGCTTGTCCCCGCGCGCTCGAGAATCTTGAGCGCCCCGCTGCCATCGACATCGCCAGCCGCAAGACAAGCAATGGCTGCGGCGACCGGGGCCCGGTGCTGGCCATGGTGACAGTGGATATAGAACGGACCGCCCCGGTCCCGAACCAGCCGCGCCAGCGATAGTCCGGCTTCTTCGGCGACGCCATCATACCCGATCGGAATATGAACATAGTCCAGACCATGCCTGCGAGCGGCCGCCACATCGGGCGTTGCCCCATCGACGCTCACGATCGTTTTCACGCCGAGCTGGGAAAGCTGAGCGAATGCCCCATCGCCATCTGGCTGGCCCCCGGAATAGAACCTCCCGGTCACGAGCAGCAGATTTTGAAGCGCCGGGTACGCCTCTAGTCTTGCGTCAGCAACGTCGTGTCGAGGTTGCAAGCATCCGGTCCACAAGCAGCAGGCTCCGGCGAGTAAGAGGAGATAGTTTCTAGGATGCAATATCATGCACCTTCTTGAGGGGGGGGCGAGCCGCGGGA
>DMTJ01000315.1 GCA_003477185.1 Lentisphaeria bacterium | reverse complement strand
CTGAGCGCGTATTTGATCTGCGGGCTGCTTGGCGCGGCCATCTGGTATGTGTTCAACATGAAGTCCTATGCGAATCTGATGGGGGCAAGTGCGGCAGTGGTCGGCTATCTGGTGGCTGCCGCTGTGCTGTTCCCGGATGAACGCATGCGCTTGCTGTTTCCACCAATCGACGTCTCTCTGAAGACACTGGCCATCGTGTTTGTAGGCATTGATGTGTTGATGCTGTTCAATACGGGCGGCCGCGTCGCGCATCTGGCGCATCTTGGCGGCGCTGTGGGGGGGCTGCTGATGTTTCGCAGCGTTCTGCTCCAGCGAGCATCGCAGGCGAGCCGACGTAGGAAGTTTGCGCCGAAGTCGTTGCATGTGTGCGCCACCTGCGGCGTGACCGATGCCAAGAATCCGCAGCTGGATTTTCGGGTCTGTTCTTCCTGTGCAGGCAGCGAAGAATACTGCGAGGCACATCTCAGAAGTCACGAGCACACCTTAGAGAAGACCGATGGTTGAGGAAGTTCTGAACTACTGGTTTGGGGCGACGCTGTCTGCTGTTGAGGTGAATGCCCAGAAGCGGGCACTTTGGTGGGGCAAGGCCGAGGAGAGTGACCGGGAGATTCGCACGCGGTTTGGTGCGTGTCAGGATGAAGCGGCTGCCGGCGGGCTCGTCGATTGGGAGGCAGAGCCTCGGAGCCTACTGGCTCTCATTCTCGTGCTTGATCAGTTTTCGCGCGTGATTCATCGCGGGAATCCTGCCGGTCTGGCGTGCGACGCGCGCGCTCTGTTGCTCGCGAAGCAGGCTATTCGAATCGATTTTTCCGGCCGACTGCGCCCGATCGAGCGCATCTTCCTGTATCTGCCACTGGAGCATTCGGAGAGCTTGGCGGATCAACAGGAATGTGTGGCACTGTTCGAGACGCTGCTGGCGGAAGCGCCCGCGGCGGACCGAGCAGTGTTTGAAGGCAGCTATCGCTTCGCGATTGCGCATTTGGAAATCGTGGCTCGCTTCCAGCGGTTTCCACACCGCAATGAGGTGCTCGGCCGTACCTCGACGCCCGCCGAGGTGGAGTTTTTGAAGGAGCCCAACTCGGGCTTCTGAGCTGAGCAGGACTGCGCGTGTACTGTCCCCTCTGGGTCAAGAGTAACTTCTCATTTCTCGAGGGCGCAAGTCACCCGGAAGAGCTGATTTCTGCGGCCGCAGAAGCTGGCGTGCCAGCGCTGGCGCTTACAGATCGGAGCGGATTCTACGGCTCCGTTCGGGCCCATGTGCAGGCCCGAGAAACTGGCGTGCGCCTGATCCATGGGGTTGAGTTGATCACCGAAGACGGGCTCTCGCTGGTGCTCTTGGTCAGGAATCGACTTGGCTATTCTGGGCTTTGTCGTGTGCTCTCCCAGGCTCATCTGCGCTCAAGCACCAGAGGGACGTGCTTAGTTCGCAAAGTGGAGCTGTGGGCGAATGCGCCCGGACTCATCGCAATCGTGCTGCCGCGTGGGCGGTGGGCGCGGGAAACACGGGACTTGGACGTAGGCTGGCATCGTGCGTTTGGGCGGCATCTCTACAGCATGGTCGTGCGCCACGCGCGGGCTGACGACCACCTGCTAGAACGCATTGTGCGCGGAAATGCGAACTCCGCAAACCTGCAGATTGTGGCGGGAGTGGAGATCTTGTACCACCAGCCAACGCGCCAGCCCCTGCAAGATGTGATGACAGCCATCAGGCATGGGACCACATTGGCCAAGGCGGGGACGCTGCTGCGGGAGAATAATACGCATGGGCTGCCTGCGCCCGCGGAGTTTCTCGCACTGTTCGAGGACGATGTCGAGGCCGTAGAGCGGACGCTGCGAATCGCCGCCGATTGCGAGTTTGACCTTGGCGAGCTGCGGTATCGCTATCCGTCCGAGCGTCTTCCGGATGGGCGGACCACCTCGGAGCGATTGCACGATTGTACCTGGGAAGGGGCAGATCGCCGCTATCCGGATGGGGTGCCAGATGATGTGGAAAGCCAGCTGCAACTCGAGCTGAAACTCATCGATGAGCTCGACTACTGCGGGTACTTCATGACCATGTGGGAGCTCGTGCAGTTTTGTAAGCGCAAGGATATCCTCTGCCAGGGGAGGGGATCGGCAGCGAACTCCGCAGTCTGCTACTGCCTCGGGATTACGGCTGTGGATCCGTTACGAATGGGGCTGCTGTTTGAGCGCTTCCTGTCTCGCGAGCGAGCTGAGCCGCCGGATATCGACTTGGATATCGAGCATGAGCGGCGCGAGGAGGTGATTCAGTACGTCTATCAGCACTATGGGCGAGATCATGCGGCCATGGTGGCCACGGTGATCTCCTACCGGAGCCGATCGGCAACGCGCGAAGTGGCCAAGGCGCTGGGGCTGTCGGATGAAACCATCGAGGCTCTGGCTCGAAGTCAGGATCAGTCTGGAGATGACGGAACGACAGAGGAGGAGCGGGACGCGGTACGCGGGCTTTTGATTCCACTCCGCGATGAGATTCTGGGCTTTCCGCGGCACCTTTCGGTTCACCCGGGCGGCTTTCTGCTGGGCCAGGAGCGTATCGACGCGCTGGTGCCGATCGAGAATGGGGCGATGGCCGACCGCACGGTGATCCAATGGGATAAGGACGATGTGGAGGCGCTGGGGCTGTTCAAGGTGGATCTGCTGGGGCTCGGCGCGCTCAGCATGCTGCACCGGACTTTTGAGCTAGTCCGTGAGCACTATGGGCGGTTTTTGACTATGGCGACGATCCCGCCAGCTGATGAGGCTGTCTATCGGATGCTATGGAAGGCGGATACGGTCGGCCTGTTTCAAGTCGAGAGCCGTGCTCAGATGGCAATGCTGCCGCGCACCAAACCGCGCAACTATTACGACTTGGTGATTCAGATCAGCATCATTCGCCCTGGGCCGATTGTGGGTGGCATGGTGCATCCCTACTTACGCCGCCGTGACGGCGAGGAGGCGATCGAGTACCCGCATCCCGCCTTGGAGCCGATTCTGCGCCGGACGTTGGGGATTCCGCTGTTTCAGGAGCAAATCATGCGTCTGGCCATGGTCGCGGCCGATTACACGCCAGGAGAGGCAGATCAGCTGCGGCGTGATATGGCGGCTTGGAAAAAGGCCGGACGGCTTGAAGCACATCGGGAGCGTCTGATCGGCCGCATGGTTGCAAAGGGGGTTGCACAGGAATTCGCCGAGCGGGTGTTTCAGCAGATCTCTGGATTTGGTGAGTACGGGTTTCCTGAGAGCCACGCCGCCAGCTTTGCGTTGATCGCTTATGCCACAGCCTGGATGAAGTGGCATTATCGCACGGCGTTTACCGCTGCCTTGCTGAATTCGCAGCCAATGGGCTTTTACTCCGTGGCCACGATTGTGGACGATGCCAAGCGCCACGGCGTGGTAGTTCACCCGCCAGACGTGCTCAAAAGCGATTGGGACTGTCTGTTGGAGCCGCACGCAGACGACTTTTCGCTGCGCATGGGCATTCGCTATGTGAAGGGGATTGCGAAGGGCCAGTGGCAGCAGATCGCTCGCGTCTGCGAGGGCACAGCCCCGGCATCGATCGAGGAGCTGTCGCGCCGGTCCGGGCAGGGGCCGGCGGTGATGAGCAAGCTTGCCGAGGCCGGGGCCTTGCGCGGCCTGCAGGCAGATCGCCGTACGGCTCTCTGGCAGGCTCACGCACCC
>DMTJ01000101.1 GCA_003477185.1 Lentisphaeria bacterium | reverse complement strand
CGCGCGCATGCCAGGTGGTGGGGTGACGCGGGTTGGCCGGGTGATCGAAGATGGCGATGCCGACGTTCTTGCCCTCAATGGGGCCCCAGTAGTCGACCCACTTGGCTTGTTTGCCCCAGATGGCTTTGCCGGTGACGCCCTCGCTATTGATGGCTTGGCCTTTGGCGACGGTGCCCTTCAGGCGCAGCGCCGGATGCGTGCGTATGGACATGGTGCCTTCCTTGGTTTCTTCGAAGCGAATGTTCCCGTCCGTCGCTTTTACGGTGATCTGGTAGTCGATGTAGCGGCCGCCGTCGGTGATGCCGGCACGAATCTCGGTGGTATCCGTGAGAATGCGCTCACCACTGCCTGCAATCCAGCTGTTGTCGCTGATGATGACGGCTTCAGCGGCGGTCGCGCTCACGGAGTTGATGGCGTCGTTGCGAATGTAGGCGCCTCGCCTGCCGTGCCAGAAGTCGTGGCCGTTGACGGGGTGATTGTAGTGGATGGACTGATGATGCGGATGGTCCAAGGCTTCGCCGGCCACGCCCTTCTTCATCGGGTGGTGGCGAGTCATCGCAATGCCGTGCGGGCCAATCACCGGATAGAGAATGGGCTTGCCCTTATTACCATAGCGATACTCGGTAAAGAGTTGGCCGTCGATCAAGATGGCGACGGCCTTGGCTTCTTCGTCGTGATCGACGCTGAGACTGCCCGGGGCGCCCGAGGCTTTTGGGGTGTTGCCGAGCTGCATGATCCAAGCGGTAATGTCGGCGACGTCTTGCGAACTGAGGGTGTGAATGAAGCTGCTGGGCATTCCGGAATTCTTGGCGTCGTCGCGCTTGGCAATCTGCGCCACCTCGACACTGACCAGTTCTCCGGTCAGCAGCGCCAGCTTGATCGACAGGGCCGTTTCTTCCTGGATCATGCCAAACAGTTCACGGCCGTCCTTGAGCTTCAAGCTGGTCTGCTGATAGCCCTCGACGATGTAGACATCCGGCTCGAGAATCGACTTAATGATGTAGTCGGTGTCACGGCGCTGGGAGATGCCGACCAATCCAGGGCCAATCTCGATGCCTCTGTCCTGAACCTTGTGGCACACAAAGCAGGTGCCGCGCCCGAAGAAGATCTCTTCGCCGTGCTTGAGGTCGGCCTCGGGCAACAGGGCCTTAACGGCGGCGGTGGTGGTCTTTCCGCTGGTGGTCTTGGCGACATAGATCTGATGGGGCCCAGTGAGCGTCAGCGAGAGTTTGCCGGGCTGGACGTCGCGCTTGAATACACTGAGAGTGGCACCACTGCTGGTCCGGATCTTGTGGGGAGTGATGGCGCAGCCGTCCGGCGCTGCGCTTGCCGCGATGTGCACGGTGGCGGCCAAGTTGAGAGAGAAGCTGACGGGGCCACCGGCCTTAGGCATCCGCACCAGTGTACCTCCCGCCACATCCGCAGGGATTTCGGTGATGGTTTCGCTGGGGGTGTCCGCGTAGGCCCGCACACCGCGCTGGGCCCCATCGACCAGCACCTCGGCGCCATTGCTCAAATCCGTGACAAAGAGGCGATCCTTCCATTCCGAGTCAGAGATGAGCCGCAGTTGCAGTTCGGCAATCTCCGAAACGCGGGCGTTGTCCACAAACGCAGCAGCTTTGACGACAGCGGTCTTGCGAATCGACAGCGGCCCAGTGACTTGGGGAGATTGAGCGGTTGGCACCGAACCGTCCGTGGTGTAGTGAACCGGTGGGCCAACAGAGGGCTGCAAGTTGAAGGCGGCGAGCTCGAAGCCATTCAAGCCAAAGGTATCGCCGCTTACTAAGTCTTGGAAGCTGATGCGAACCGGCTTGGTGTCTTCCGCCACGGTGAAGTCGAAGGACGTGCGTGCATGGGTATGGAGTTCGGCGGCCGTGATTGCCTCACGAATCAGCTTGCTGCCGTGACCAGACACGAAGGTTGCAGTCTGTGCCGTCTGCTGCTCATTGATCACCACGCGGGCATTGCCCTCATCGTTGAACTTGCTGCCGGCGGTGAGATTGTTGGCAAAGCCGTAGCCGGTAAAGCGGTAGTTACCGGCCGACAGATCGTTAAAGGTCAGGGTCATGCTGCCGTTGGTGTTGTTATTGAAGAAGACCTGGTCGCGCCAGACGTTCGCCAGCGGCAACTTGGCTGCGTTGGTCACTTTTCTGAGACCGTAATTGCGGGCTTGGCCAGGAGTCGTCGTCTCTAGGGTCACCGTCGTTTTAGCGTTCTGGGCAGCTTCGAAATCGAATGTCTTGGTGGCCTTCAGGACTTGGCTGCGCCGCGATAACTCCCAAGGGATCCAGCCGGGCTCGTGAACGGGGTCGTCTGCACAGCCGAGATCTACGCGCAGCAGCGTAGCAGGTTGATATCTGGGCATGGTGGAGGAAACGGTGACCGTGGTCTTCTCGCGAAAGGCAAGGTCTTTGGCGTTCAGGCTAACTTTGGCTGAGAGCTTGGCATCGGTTGATGGGAGGACCCTATCGCCTGCGAGATAGGCTGGGATCATGGCGATGATGTCCTTATTTCCTTCTTCTGCCAAGCCGAGCGCGGCCATGCGCCGAATTCCGGGGCGTGGGTCATCCAAAAGCGCCCGGCGATCAGCCACGGCAAGCTGGCGCCGCATGATCTGCCAGGCGCTGTAGGCACAGACTCGATCCGTTTCATCCGCCAGCGCAGCAAGGATTGCCGGACGCGTCTGCTCGCTCCAGCCAAGGGCCCCAAGAGCTTCGATG
>DMTJ01000402.1 GCA_003477185.1 Lentisphaeria bacterium | reverse complement strand
CGCCCAGGCCCTGCTTCAGAATGGCGCAGACGTCCAGGCGGCGAATCGACACGGCTTTACGCCGCTCCACGCGGCTGCGAACGCCAATCATACGAGGATGGTATCTTTTCTGCTGGACAACGGCGCCGACGTGAACGCGCGCTACAACGGCACCCAGTGTGCTCTTCACGACGCCATCTTTTTTGGTCAGCTTCCTCTCGTGCGCTTGCTCGTGGCCGCTGGCGCAGACCCAAATGCGGCCAATCGCCATGGCTGGGCCCCAGTTCATCTCGCTGCTCTCCAGGACCACGTAGAGATCGCTGGCTACCTCGCCGAGCGTGCGGACAAGAATGTGCGAACTCCGCAGCAGCAGACGGCGCTGATGGTCGCCATGAGCGCCAAGCGCTGGGCCGTAGCCGCTCGCCTGATTCGCGCGGGAGTCGATCCCGGCCTGGCAGACGGCGACGGTGTTACGCCGCTGCATGTTGCGGCGCTGGTCAATCATACCGCGCTGGCCAAGCAGCTGTTGAAGGCCGGTGCTCCTCCTTCCGCAGCCGGGCTCGAGGGCACGCCGCTGGATTGGGCGGATGATAACGATGTCAGTACGCTTCTTAGAGCCTATGGGGGCAGACGCGCGCCTTGAATCACCTCACTACAGCAGGACTGCCCTGCAATGCCGTCCTTTGTCGCTATGCCGAGATTGCCATCAAGAAGGGCGGCAGGTCGGCTTTCGAGCGAATGCTAGTCCGCAACATCGCCCGCGCTCTGCGAGAGTGGCCGGACCTGCAAGTGCAGCGCATTTGGGGGCGAATCATGGTCGTGCGGCCCAAGTATATCGCCTTCACTCCTGAAATGATCACCGATATCTCCCGCAAGCTCACCTGGGTGTTCGGGGTCGACTCATTCTCCTTGGGCGTGCGCACTCCCACCGCGATTCCAGAGATCGAAGAGATCGTCGACCGTATTGTGGACATCGGCTATCGCGAGCTTGCTGCCACCCATGAAGTGGTCACCTATCGCACCCGGGCCAGGCGCGGTGAGAAGAGCTTCCCGCTTTCTTCTGAAGAGATCGAGATTCACTTTGCAGATCGCTTGCTGCCCAAATATGACCGCCTGAAAATTCACCTCAATGACGATGCCATGCTCACGGTTTGGGTCGAGGTACGGGAACAGTGGACGTTCATCTTTGCCGACGAACAGCTCGGCCCTGGTGGCCTGCCCATCGGTAGCAACGGCAGAGCCATGGTGATGCTCTCAGGCGGAATCGACTCGCCAATCGCTGCCTACCTCACCATGAAGCGTGGCTGCCGGGTCGACTTCCTGACCTTTCACAGCTTCCCCTACACCGAGCAGGAAAGTATCGAGAAAGTGGCTAAACTCGCCACCGTTCTAAACCGCTACCAGAAGGCTGGCCGCGTCTGGGCCTGTAACATGTTGGGCGCACAGCGTGCCGTACGCGATGGTTGTACGGAGAGGTTTCGCACCGTGCTCTATCGTCGGATTATGACGCGAGTGTCCGGCCGCCTGGCGTATGCCCTCTATCGGACCGCGCTGGTGACCGGCGATGCCCTGGGCCAGGTAGCCAGTCAGACCTTGCCGAATATGGACGTAATCAACCGTGCCACTGACATGTTGATCTTGCGGCCGCTGTTGGGGATGGACAAGCGCGAGACCGTAGCCATCGCGCGGCGCATCGAGACCTACGACATTTCCAAGCAGCAATGTGCCGACAGCTGCACCGTGTTCATGCCCGATTCGCCAGCCACCAAGGCCACGGTTGAAGAGATCGAGCGCGAAGAAGCAAAGTTGGATATGGACGCGTTGATCGAGGTCTGTCTGAACAATGTCACGGTGATTAACACCAAGACATTCGAGGAAGTCCCGTTCGAGTTTCGCGAACGCCGGGAAGGCGACGAGTAGTCATCACGGGCGTGCCGATTTGGTGCAGGAAAGGGTGGTGGTTATGGCTGCGGAGCCAGTCAAGGCGCTGCGGCTTTGGTATGACAAGCCGGCGCCGGATAGCGATTTCGGCTGGGTAAATGATTCGATTCCGCTGGGCAATGGCTACATGGGGATCAACGTGTTCGGTGGCACGGCGAGCGATCGAATTCAGATCACGGAGAATAGCCTCTACGATTGGGGAGCAGATCGCGGGCTGAAACGCAGAGGCCTTAACAACTTTGGCGAAGTATACCTGGATTTCAACCACGGCGACACCAGCAACTACGTGCGAGAGCTGGATCTGAACGAAGGTCTCGCTTCTGTGGCATACGAGGCAAATGGTGTGGCGTATGCCAGGGAGTACTTCACCAGCTATCCGGATAAGGTGATGGCAATCCAACTCAGCGCATCGAAGGCTGGCGCGTTGTCATTTGCACTTCGTCCCACCATTCCCTTCTTGGGCGCGGGCAAGTCTGGATCGGTTTCGGCCAAGGGCGACACGATCACGCTCTCGGGAGAGATGACGCACTACAAGATCCAGTTTGAGGGCCAGTTCAAGGTCATCCCGAAGGGCGGCACGATGACGGCTGACCCGCAGGGGACACTCTCGGTTTCGGGCGCGGATAGCGCAGTGGTGCTGATTGCGGTCGGCACCAACTACCAGTTCCACCCTCAAGTGTTCCTGACACAAGAGCTGACCGAAAAGCTGGCCGGGTTTCCGCACCCCCACGCCCAAGTCAGCCGCGGCGTGGCCGAGGCAGCAGCGAAGGGGTATAAGGCGTTGCGAGACAGCCATCAGGCGGACTACAAAGCGCTGTTCGATCGCGTACGTATCGATCTCGGAGCGACCGTTCCGGAGATTTCGACCGACAAGCTGGTTGATGCCTATCCCGATGGTGCCTCGAACCGCTACCTTGAGGAACTCGCGTTCCAATTTGGCCGCTACATGTTGATTTGCTCCTCGCGCGCCGGCACGCTCCCACCCCACTTGCAGGGGATTTGGAATGTCTATGCACGGCCACCATGGTCGTCTCAGTACCTGCACGATACGAACGTGCAGATGGCTTTCGCGCCGGCCTTCTCTGCCAACCTGCCTGAGTTGTTCGAGTCCTATGTCGGATTCTTCGAAGTCTTCGTCCATCGCCAGCGGCAGTACGCCACGCAATATATCAAGCAGTACAACCCCTCGCAGCTGGACGAGAAGGGAGACAATGGTTGGTCCGGGCCGTTTTGGACCAATCCGTACAATGTTCCCGGCAAGACGCCCATCGCCGGCTTTGGCACGGGCTGTTGGATCGCGCAGATGTTCTGGGACTACTATGACTACACACGTGATGAGTCTCTGCTGGCTGACACCGTCTATCCCGTCATGTACGAACAGGCCAATTTCGTTTCCCGCTTTGTGCAGGAAATCGATGATGCTCTGCTGGCCAAGCCCTCATCGTCCCCGGAGAGAGCCGTAAGAACCGGGTA
>DMTJ01000560.1 GCA_003477185.1 Lentisphaeria bacterium | reverse complement strand
CTGGTCCTGGGGACTTCCGAGCTAGACGCCCTCTGCCGCGATCATCAATGTGGAGGTCGTGGGTGCGCACGCGCACCCGGGCTCCGGTGTTGGAGGTCACGAGCAGCGCTGATCCGTTGCGTTTTGGGAGATTTCCTAGCTTGATGAACGATCAGTTATCTGCCTGCAGCTAGAGTCGACCCAACGCCCCCCGGTCGATCTCGGGAAATCGCTTGTGCACGTGCCGGAGCTAGAGACAGCCGTCCTGATTGGGGCCGGGGAGCGTGAACGTCTTGCGGCGCCCCTCGGAAAGACCGCTCCTTGCGTCGTCAGCCAGCACCGGCAATACCGCAACAATCACCAACAATAGGCTGATCGAAAGGTGCTTTTCCCTCCACATCACAGACACTTCAGGTTTTGCGGTCTCCGCAAAACGTTACCTGCCAGCAACAGCCCCGTGAGTTTTTCCACGGGCTGCTAAGAGAATGGGCGGCGAGCGTTCGGAAGGAATTGCGGTATGAACCTAGCCACGAAGGAGCAGGCTATGGGCAACAAAGGATTTAGGCACAGGAAAACACTGCACCAACAGGCTCGAATTGCCGACGTGGCTCGGGGGTCGGGGGTTCGCAAGCCGCTACGGTGTGAACATGGCTATTGAAATGATATTTTGGGACAACGACGGGGTTCTGGTGGAAACTGAGCCGCTGTACTTCCAGGCGACCTGCGAAGTGTTTGCAGAGCTGGGCGTGACGCTGAGCCGCCAAGACTACGAAGAGACCTACCTGCGTGACAACCGAGGTGCCTGGCATCTGCTTGGCGACTGCGCTGCCGACTTGAACTGGCTCGAGGCACAGCGCTTGCGGCGCAATGCCCGGTATACCGAACTACTCCACGCGAATTCGACGGTCTGCCCAGGCGCTGAGGCAGTGCTGGCGGCTCTGTATCCCAGCACGCGCATGGCGGTGGTAACCAGTTCCCGTGGTGAGCATTTTGAGGCCATTCACGAGACGACCGGGTTTCGCCGCTTCTTTGAGTTTGTGCTCGTGCGCGAGGACTATGCGCAGTCGAAGCCAGATCCAGAGTCGTATCTGTTAGCCCTTAGGCGCAGTGGTTGCCCCCCAGCGAGCGCTTTGGTGATCGAGGATTCGCCACGCGGCCTGGCGGCTGCGACGGCTGCCGGGCTGCGCTGCTGGGTTATCCCCAGCACGTTGACGTTGACTGAGAATGCCGACTGGGCGGCTGCCGACCGAGTTCTCGGATCTATTACTGAGATTCCTGCGCTCCTTAAAAGCGCCCCCCTGAACCCACAGCAATGATCATGGCTCCCCCAACCGATCGTCCCGTGCTCACAGACCGCCGCGGCAATAGCCGGTGGATCTGTGGGCGGGCATGTCAACAACCTCGGGGCGCTTGTCCCAATATTGCACTTGCAACAGGGGCCAGTCGGGAAAGCAATTGCGCAGGTAACGGAACGTCGCAGTGCGAACGGTGCGAATACGGTCGATAGTATAGTCACAGCTGTCGCGGGCGCTGAAGGCGGAGTCAACCACTTTGTAGTCCTTACCGAAGAGGTTCTGGCCATCAGGATATGCCGGCATTTTAGCCCCGCCAATGGCGAGTGTGGTGGCAGGGCTGTCGAGGGCGTTGACGAACTGCGGGAAGAGCATCACAGCGCAAATCAGGCTGGCGCAGGTAAGTGAGAGTCGTTTTATCATCTATAGTTTCCTTGATTTCTGTGCTCATCTTGCCGTGAATCCCAAAAGGGGCCAATAGCGCGGCGCGGTATCTCTGTCGCACGACTGATGTGGCGACAATAAGCGACACCAAAGGAACCCATATCATGACGACGCCAAGTCCAACAGAATCATTGGCAGGCCGACGCCCGAACATCATGCTGGTGGTGATGGATGATATGGGCTACTCCGATCCCGGCTGTTATGGCGGCGAAATCGAAACGCCCAACGTGGACCGCCTGGCCTCGTCCGGCGTGCGCTTCACGCAGTTTTACAATACTGGTCGCTGCTGGCCGTCCCGCGCGGGGATCTTGACCGGCTACTATCCGCCACAGGTCTGCATGGATCCGCCCACGGGATATCGCCCGCCGTGGCAGCAGTTGCTCCCCCAACATCTCGACCCGTGCGGCTACCGCAGCTATCACTCCGGCAAGTGGCACATGCACAATACGAAGGATCCCGAACGGGATGGCGGCTTCGACAAAAGCTCCGGGGGCACTATCGAGCAATATGGTCATTTCTTCCATCAGGAGGATGGCGGCACGAAGTTTTCGGCGACCGCGATTACCGACCACGCTCTGGAATGCTTGGAGGAGCATCATGCTCGCCACGCAGAAACGCCCTTCTTTCATTACGTCTGCTACACCACACCCCACTTTCCAGTTCAGGCGGAACAGGAAGACATCGACAACTATATGGACCGGTATGAAGAAGGCTGGGATGTCATGCGCGAACGGCGCTGGCAGCGCCTGCGCGCGCTGGGGATCGTCAACTGTGATCTCTCGGCACGCGAGCCAGATGTACCCGCACCGCACTATCTAGCCGGCAAGGACGAGTGGGACGACCAGTACGGGCCCGGTGAAATCGAGTATGCCGTCCCGTGGGATTCGCTGAGCGCCGAGCAAAAGCGATTCCAAGCGACCAAGATGGCCATTCATGCGGCCATGGTCGATCGGACGGATCGAGAGATCGGGCGGCTGCTGAACCAGCTTGAGGCGATGGCTGTGCGTGAGGATACGCTGGTGCTGTTTTTGTCGGACAATGGCGCCAGCGCGGAGATGATGATCCGTGGCCAAGGCCATGATCCAAGTGTACCTGCGGGCTCGGAAATGAGCCACCTGTGTCTTGGGCCTGGCTGGTCGACCTGCAGCAATGCCCCCTTCCGGCGGCATAAGATCTGGGTACATGAAGGCGGCGTGTCTACAGCACTGGTAGCGTCTTGGCCGAACGGGATCAAGGCACGCGGCGCATTGCGCCACGACATGGGCCATGTGATTGACTTTCTGCCGACCATTCTCGAGTTGGCTGGCGTCGACCCAGCGGAAATTCCCATCCCGGCTGGGGCTCCGACGCTGCCCGGCAAGAGCCTGGTCCCCACGTTCGCACAAGACGGCAGCGTGACACGCGATCATATCTATTTTCACCACGCAGGCAACCGGGCTCTGCGAGTGGGCGACTGGAAACTGGTGAACGAATCGCTCGTCGACCAGGGTGCCAGCGACAATTCCTGGGCCCTCTACGACCTTTCGACTGACCGTTGCGAAATGGTTGATCAGTCCAGTCAGATGCCAAATAAATGCCAGGAAATGCGCGCTCAATGGCAGGCTTGCGAAGACGAGTATCGCACCCAGAGACCTTCAATTGAATAGGCCAGTTCTCACCCGCCAGCTCATGGTGCGAGGAGCCTTGCCCTGTGCGGACTCCGCAACGCGGCGGCGCCACCATCCACAAGCACAAGCCACAGTGCTCTTGCTGGTGGGCTGTCTGCTCGTCGGCTGTACACAGTTCCCCTCCCCTGCCCCTCGAACGACCTCGTCTCTCTACCAGGATTGCCTGCTCTGCCACAGCAACCGAGAAGTCCAACGGGGACCAATTCTTGATGGGCAGCAAAGCCATTACCTGTTGCGGCAGTTGCAGAAATTCAAGCAGGGCCAGCGCGGGAGAAACTCGGCTCATCGCCAAGAGGCCCTGATGGGAGCAGCCAGCGATGAGCTAGCGACAGCAGACCTCGAGCGCATCGCAGACTATCTTGCCAGCCTCCCGCCCCAACCTTATCAGCCCAGCGTCAAGGGCGATGCCACCAAGGGCAAGGTCATCTACGAAGGCAATTGTCTGCCCTGTCACGGGCCACGTGCGGCAGGATCAGCGGAGTTCAAGACGGGCTCGCTCGCAGTGTGTGAAGACTGGTACCTGATTTCTCAGCTGCGCCATTTTAAAAATGGACGTCGCGGGGTGCATCCAGATGACGGAGAGGGGCGCCTCATGGCGGAGCAGTTGTCCAGCCTCGACGATCGCGCACTCCTTGATGTCGTCGCCTATATCTCCTCAGAATTCGGATTTACAACCGAGTCTGAACCAGAAGCCACCGAGTAAGTAGGGGCCTCACGCAGTCCCATTCCACTCCGCCACTCCGCCACTCCGCGTGGCGTGGCCACGTAAGAGCAGGACGGGCTGACTTGATGACTTGGTGACGCCCGGCGAC
>DMTJ01000295.1 GCA_003477185.1 Lentisphaeria bacterium | reverse complement strand
TCGTCGCCTTGGTGAGCCGTTACCTCACCAACAAGCTAATGGGACGCGAGCCCATCCCGAGGCAATAAATCTTTAGCGAGCCTGCCATCAGCAGACCGCCACATTCGGTATTAATCCACGTTTCCATGGGCTATCCCCAACCTCGGGGCAAGTTGCTCACGCGTTACTCACCCTTGCGCCACTAAGTCCGAAGACTTCGTTCGACTTGCATGCCTAATCCATGCCGCCAGCGTTCATTCTGAGCCAGGATCAAACTCTCCAAAACAAAAGTATAGAACCAAGGCTGTTATACCTTGATAACTTCGTTTGAAAAATTGAGTCTAGTGCATCGACCTACTGGCTGCAGGTCGATACGACTCATTTTGGTTATTGACGTTGTATATCGTACGTCTCATCTGTCAAAGAACACTGCCATTTTCGTCTGGCAAGCGTGTAAGATGCTCGTCATTTTTCATTACGCAAACGCCTTTCCCATGATTTCTTAAATTACTTTCGTAATTGCTGAGCAGGCTCTCGTAAGACCCGCCTCTGTGGCATAAAATTAAGCATTCCAGACGCCTACTGTTACGGTTGATGTGGCTGCTCCACTGGCTAGGAACGCAGGAGCGAGTCAGGAGATCACCATTTAGTACGGAACGCACCGAGAGTTCAATGGCCGTGAGACACACTCCAGGTACCGCTTGCAGCGGGCGAAGCTTTCGTCTCCTAGCAGCTTTACGGCTCAGTGCCGGAGAGGAGCTTTTGCCTGTTGGGCGCACGTCTAGATTCGGTAATTCCACAGCGTTGGGTTGCCCCGGAGCGTGGCCTACAGAGTGAGCATCTTTTCGAAATTCGGAATCTCACCCAAGGTGGTGACGGGAATGCTTGCACACTTATTGCGGGGATATCGCTGTCTGCTTCGAGTCAGGACTGTTGACCTTCAGGGTGCCTTGGGAGCAGAGCACGCGCCTGCTATCTACGCGATTTGGCACAACCGCTTCTTCCTCCTTCCAGTTCTCGTCCCCCCGGAGAAGCGCCCGCAAACTGCGATCCTCGTCAGTCAGTCACGCGACGGCGGCTATATCGCCAGTTTTCTGGAGGCATTCAACTTCTCCGTCATTCGCGGTAGCAGTAGCAAGGGAGGCATGCGCGCCATGATCCAACTAAAGCGCCACTTGGCTAAAGGCGGAAGCGTCGCGATTACCCCAGATGGACCGCGCGGTCCGGTGTACACGGTCCAACCAGGGATAGCATGGCTAGCTGAGAAGTCTGGGGTGCCGGTAGTTCCCGTGTCGGTAAATGCGGGCAGAGCAATCAAGCTGCGGAGTTGGGACAGAACCCAGATTCCGCTGCCGTTTACACGGGTCGTGTTTCGCTTGGGAAAATCACTGGTGGTTTCTCCAGATCAGGAAACTGACAGCGCTGAGTCCATTCGAAAAGCTCTCATGGATATCACGCAGGACTAGTCATGGTTTTCGCGATGTGCCCCTGATACTGACGGGACTGCACCGGAGCGGCGCAGCAGATGCGCTAGAATCGTCCGGCTATTCCTTAGCCCTGTCGGCCATATCTGGCAGGTCCTCGATGATCGTGTCATCGGGCTGCGCAACATCACCAACACCAGGGGCATCATCAAGCCCTGCTGGGGTAGGCCCCTCCCCTGCTGTATTGAAATCAAGCCCCTCGACTGCCAGGCGGCCGCCGAGTACGATGACTCGCCCCAGATCCGGGTCCCGGACAAGTCGGGGATTGGTCCCTTCGAATAAGTAGACTTTCACTTCTTTCTGCTTGCCGGCCAAGTCGAAGGTTCGGTATTCAAACTGCCGAGGTGCGGTCTGCACCATAGTATGGACGAAACTCCTCGCATCCACCTCGCCCTGCGGGGTGACACCGACGATACTTGGGCCGAGGCGAGAGACTGCATAGACGTACTGGTCATCTTCGATCTTGAGCATATTGAGGTCGCCATGATCTCCCCTAAACCGAACAATGGCTATTCTCCTAGAGGCAATCTCTCCAGCGGAATTGGGTCGCGGTACACCGACTGACCTATGCCAGACCTCGATGCCATGACTTACTGAGAACACGGCAGGACGGGCCCGGTAATCGCTTCGAAGCCTTCGATGCCCAACACGCACTACGACCTCATACTCGCCAGGCCGCTGTAACTGGGCAAAACGGTTAATTTGCAGGGAGATGCTCTTCTCCGCACCTGCGGGCAAGGTCAGGGCGTGGATTGGATTTTTGCCCTTGTCCTTGGCCAGCCTAGAGGCGATAAACTTCCCGTTGTGCCGCACCTGTAATGAAAAGGTACCCCCGTCACGGAAGCTGAGCGGGTTTCCGGAATCGTTCCGCACACGGAGATTGAGGCTGACCGGCTCATATGCCATGTGTCGGTACTGGCCTACTGTGACCTGCAAGGAAAGCTGTGCCGAAACGTCAAGCGTGCAGCACGCCGCGAAAGCGACGAGACAAACGAGGCGGAGGAAGAAACTGCGCGAACGCGGCACGATGCTACGCGCCCCGCTCCAATCGCGCGGCCAAGCGTTCCGGCAGCCCGGCGGCAATGATCTTCTCTTGCGCCGTCTTGATATCATAAGGAATTCGGTGCAGAACCACGCGGTTCTCGTCAGTGTCATAGACAGCAAAAGCGGACCGCCAGTCACCATCGCGTGGCTGGCCGACGCTTCCCACATTAATCAGGTATTTGTGTCCGGGCTGGATCTTGATCTCACTGTACTTGCCGCCTTGGATGGTACCGAACTTCTCAAATGCGAGAGGCACGTGTGAGTGGCCGCAGAAGCATAGCTGGGAGAACTGGTAACTGAAGCTCGCGCCAGCGGACAGTTTATCGAAGATGTAGCCCCAGCGTCTGGGAGAATCTAGGGTCGCGTGGACAATGGTGATTTTCCCAAGCTGCATCGTCAGGCGTAGGTTTCTCAAATATGCCCGCTGTTCCTCCGTCAGGTTTCTTCGCGTCCACTCGATGGCGAATGCGGCTTGTTGGTTAAAGCCGACGAGTTCGTCATCGGAGGAAGCCTGATCGTCATGATTCCCCATCACCACCCCCTGGAGTGGCAGGCTGCGTAGTAAGTCCAAGCAGGCGCCCGGATCCGCGTTGTACCCAACAATATCACCGATGCATAGGTAGTGATCCACGCCCAGCCTCTGTGTCTCGTCAAGAACCGCTTGCAGCGCTTCAAGGTTGGCATGGATATCGCCGAAAATTGCGTATTTCATCTAGTTTTCCGAACTTGTCACGATCTCATTCATAGGTCAACCAGCGCTGTCTGGCAATGCATACCGCCGTACAATACTCTCGCTGGGCTTAGTTTGCCATTGAAGTCGCGGAATTTGCTCAGGCAGAGCCTGAATAAGGCGCATTAAGCGGTAGACTCTCTCGACCTCTGGATTATAGTAGCTTTCTCGTAGTACGAACCAAACACATTGAGCCCCTGATGCCTTCCAAAATAGTTATGATGCTTCTAGTGAGCTGCACCCTCAGCGTGTTCTCGCAGGCGCAGGGGGACGTCGCGGCGAGTGGAGCTGAAGCGCTCGCTTCGGAGTCTCTGGCGCCTGAGAGCCTCACGGGGACTGTACTGGAGGATTCGCTAGCAAGCGATGATCTGTCACCAACGTCAAACGACGAGGCGCTGGAGGCGGAGCAGAGCGCTGCTATTTCTGACCAAGAGAGCGAGGAGGCTGCGGAAATGGCCGAGGAAGAAGCGCAGGAGGAGGGCCGGAGAGCGCTTGCCCGAGCCGCTTGGGATGCGGTCAAACAAGCGATTGAAGCGCGGGGAATCGACCTTCAGGACATCAAACAACTCCCCCCACGCGCCCAAATTGCCGAGATCATGCGGCGACTTGAGCCGCACATGGGGACGCTGAGCGGCAAAGTTAAAGAGCTCTTCCCGGAATAATCTTGCGTGGGCAACAATCTCCCGCCTAAGATCATTTTTATCGGTTTCACCTCTAGCGGAAAGACCGCGACCGGGTTCGCTGCTGCCATGCACTTTGGGTACACGTTTGTGGATCTCGACCGCGAAATAGAAGCGTTGGCAGAACTACAGACTGGGCGCGTACTGACCTGCCGGCGGTATTTTAACGAGTTCGGGGCTGAGTCATTTCGCGAACTTGAGACTGCTGCCTTAGAGGAGAATCAGGACCGGGAAGGCATCGTCCTATCCACCGGCGGCGGCGTTCCACTGCGGCCCCAAAACCGAGAACTCCTCGCCGCAAGTGGCTATATCGTATACCTCCGGCCAGAGAT
>DMTJ01000145.1 GCA_003477185.1 Lentisphaeria bacterium | reverse complement strand
AATTGCGGCTGCCGAGCGCGCTCGGGCAATCTGCCACGTGCAGAAGCTCACCTTTATCCCTCTCTACGACGACGATGCGATCATCACGCTCGATCCAGTACCGTGAGCTGTTCGACCAATTACACGAGCTGTCAGAGCGCGTTGATTTTATCGTCAAAGTCACGGAGGCTCCGCAATATCGCAGGTACGTGCAATGGAAAAGTGAGCAAGGCCAGGGCAATGCCGAGGCCGATACCGTGCAGAAACAAGTACCAGGGCTGCGGGTGTCACGCGCAGGCCTTAACTCCGATCAAGGATTCGGCTTCGTGGACTACTTGGGCAATACCTATCCCAGCGGCCTTCTTAACTTGGTGGCGGGCGAGGTAGGCGCCCGGACTATTGTCGACATCTATCGTGACTCGTCATTGTTCCGGCTGCTGCGCATCCTACGCAGTTGATGGGTGCGTGCCACTGGTGCGAGTACAACGAGTTGTGCGGCGGCTCCCGCGCCCGAGCACGGGCGCTGACCAGCGACTACATGGCCGCCGAGCCGCATTGTGTGCTCGGCGAGGAAGTCATGAACCGGCACTTGCGCGACCTGGCAGAGAAGGAGAAAGCTATGAGCTGAAACGAGCCCCTCGCTCCTAGTGACGGCAGTCATCCTTGGCGGATCGGAGTATTGTACAACGCTGTGATCTGCCCACTCTTACGACTTGACTGCCATGACGGAAAAAGCTGCACAGCTCGAGCAACTGCTCAAAGACTACGGGAGCATCGCAATCGCCTTCTCAGGCGGGGTAGATAGCACGTACCTGGCTGCGGTCGCACAGCGTGTATTGCCGGGGAAGGTGCTGCTACTGAACGCGCGCTCACCGTCCTTCCCCGCTGAAGAGGCAGAGTTTGTTGCGGAGTTCGCAAAAACTTGGGACTTGCCACTGCGGGTGGTGGAGACGCAGGAACTGGCGATCAAGCAGTATGGCGAAAACTTGCCGTCGCGCTGCTTTTTCTGCCGCACGGAGATGTACAGCCAGCTGAAGCCAATCGCCGAAGAGACGGGGATGGCGGTGCTGGCTGACGGCGCGAATATGGATGACCGCAGTGATTTTCGCCCAGGCGCGAAGGCCGCAAAAAAGTGGGGAATTCGTCACCCGCTGCAAGATGTAGAGCTGACCAAGGACGAGATCCGAGCGTTATCGCGGGAGTTGAACCTGCCGACTTGGGATAAGCCAGCATTTGCCTGCCTAGCATCGCGCATTCCTTATGGCGAAAAAATCACAAAGTCGAAGTTGGACCGCGTCGAACGTGCGGAGATCGCACTGCGAGCACGGGGATTTCGGGTATATCGGGTACGAAGCCACGAGGACTTGGCGCGGATCGAACTGGGCCAGGACGAGCTTGGTCGTGCCTTCGGAATGCGTGAGGAGTTGGTGACGGCGATGCGGGATGTCGGCTACGCGTATGTCACGCTGGACCTGCAGGGCTATCGATCGGGATCGATGAACGAAGTGCTGGACCTGCCCAAAGTAGAGGTTTGAGTGCGGGCATGATCGAGGTCACGCTCATTCTGGATCGGTTGCGGAGTGCGCACAACGTGGGCAATATTTTCCGGCTGGCCGAGCTGTGCCAAGTTCGGGAGGTCATTACCTGCGGGTATACCGCTGCTCCCCCACACCCCAAGCTTGCGAAGACCGCACGCGGCTGCGAAACACTGGTGAGTACCCGCCGTTGTGAGACCGCGGCGCAGGCTGTGAGTGAGGTGCAGGCCGCTGGTGTGACGGTTCTGGCAGTCGAGACCGGGCCTGGCTCTCAGCTGATTTGGGAAGCGCCGCTGACGGCACCTTGTGCCTTTGTCCTGGGGAACGAGGCGCTGGGGGTCAGCGCCGAAGTGCTCGCCTGTTGTGACGGTGTCGTGAGACTGCCAGTGTTCGGGTTTAAGAACTCCCTGAACGTCGGCAACTGTGCGGCGGTCATCCTTTACGAGTGCATTCGCCGGTGGTCTCCGGTAGAGCCGCCACGCAACGACCAGGATCAAGAGCGAGAAGCATGAACGAAGAGCCAGTCGCGCAAGATAAATTGCAGCCAATCAGGCGCAAGGCCACGCTCGCTACCCTCGCCATCCTAGCAGTAATGGCGATCGCTGCAGTGCTGTCTGGGCACGACGTATTCGACACGCTTGCGCATCTGGCACAGGTGATCTTTATCGGGGCACCGATCGTACTGGTGCTTTTCGCAGCCCGCGTCCCAAGCACAAACCGCAAACAAGATCGGCTGGTGCTCACTGCGCTCGGAACGGCGGTAGTCTGCGGTGGCATCGGCTACTACGCGACGCAGGTCGAGCCGTTCTGGCTGGAAGTCACGCACACCACTCTCTCCAGCTCGAAGGTATCAAAGCCGGTGCGAATCGCCATCGTGGCCGACATTCAGACGGATCACATCGGCCCGTACGAAGCGCGCGTGTTTCAGGCAGTGGTAGAAGAAAAGCCGGACCTCATTCTGTTTGCGGGCGATAATCTCCAAGCCCCGCCAGAGAAGCGCGAGCTGCTGCTTGAGACGTTGAATCAGGCACTTCGCACGGCAAATTTCGAAACAACTCTGGGGATGGTAGCGGTCCGCGGAAATACGGACTACGCCTCCAGCTGGGAGCAGGCGTACGACGGGCTGGGCGTGCACTGCCTGACCAATCAAGACGTCCAACTTTCTGAAGAAATTGAAGTGATGGGCCTTGGGCTACGCGAGTCCATCTTTGAGCCGCCAGCCATGCCGGAGACCAAACATTTTAGGATTATGGTCGGGCATTCGCCAGACTTCGCGCTGGCCAATCCAGATGCAGATCTGATGATCGCCGGTCACACCCATGGCGGGCAGGTCCGGCTGCCTGGATTTGGTGCCATCGTCTCGTTTTGCCGGGTGCCGCGCGATTGGCTGGCGGGCCTGCACGATGTGAACGGCAAGTGGCTCTACGTCTCACGAGGTATCGGCATGGAGCGCGGCCATGCGCCCCGATTGCGCTTTTTCTGCCGCCCGGAACTAGCGATCATTACGCTAGAGCCAGAGCAGCCGTACTGACATCAGATTTCCGAGACAGCCGGGGGCCCGCATCATGCGACCCGCGATTCCATGCTCTGGTGGCGCAGAAGTTCGGCGTACTCGCCACCGTCCCGGATGGCCAACTCATCATGCGTGCCCTTCTCCACGATGCGACCATCGCGAAAAACCAGAATGATATCTGCATCACGGATGGTGCTGAGTCGGTGGGCAATGACGACGGTGGTCACTTGGCCCGTGAGTACCTCGATAGCCCCTTGGACAAGGCGCTCTGAAACAGAGTCCAAGGCGCTGGTGGCCTCGTCCAACACGAGAATGGATGGTTCTCGCAAAATGGCGCGCGCCAGAGCAATGCGCTGGCGCTGACCGCCGGAAAGCAGGACACCGCCTTCGCCGCACTGAGAGTCATAGCCGTCCTTTAGCTCCAGGATGAAATCGTGGGCATGGGCACGGCGCGCCGCTTCAACCACCTTGGCCTGTGGGACATCGCCATAGGCATGCACAATATTCTCTAGGATCGTCCCACTGAACAGGATTGGGTCTTGATTCACTACCGCAATCTGGCGCCGCACACTCCTCATGTTCAATTCGTTCACGGGGAAGCCATCGATCGAGATGACGCCGTCATTTGTCCGGTAGAGACCGAGCATCAGATTCACGAACGTGCTCTTGCCAGCGCCCGACTGCCCAACCAAGGCAACCGTGGTGCCAGCGGGGATCTTCAGGTCAAGGTCCATCACCGCGCACTTGCCTTCGTCATAAGCAAACGAGACATGATCAAAGCCGATCTCTCCGCGAACCGTGTCAAGGCAGCGCTTGCCTTGATTGTATTCTACGTCCGGAGACTCAAGCACTTCGCGGATGGAGCTGGTGGCTTCGGCGAACGCCGTGAGCGTGGGAAAGACGTTTACGATCTGGACGAAGTTGTTTCGAATCATGCCGACGTAAGTCACGAACAACATCATCTCGCCGATGGTCAGCGCGCCATCAATCACTTTTGCGGCGGCAAAGCCGAGGACAAGAATGTGAAAGCCGATATTGGTGGATTTCACCAGTGCGCTGAACAGCCCTACCTGGGCCTCGGCTTCGGTGGATTTCTCGACAACTTCAGCGCTGATGTTGTCGACCTTCCGACGCTCGAAGCCTTCGTGGCCGTGGAGGCGGGCTAGTAGCGATGTCTGCAAGAAGGTGGATACCGAGGAACTGAGGTCTTCTCGAGCCAGACGCTCGAAGTGGCGGCTCCGTCGCACGCTGCCCTTGAAGATCTTAACGAAGAACAACAAGACCGGGAAAATAACAAGAAACATCAACAGGACACGAGCATTCACGAAGCAAAGCACGCCGACTAGGACACCAAGCATGACGATGGCATTGAAGACGTTGTTCACGAAAACGTTCGCGAACTGCTCCGTGCGGTCGACATCCACCATGATTTTGGAGTAGTAGCGCCCGCTGTCTTTGGAGTAGAAATAGGTCAGAGACAGCGTTTGTAGACGGCTTACAATCTTATTTCTCAGGTCACGCGAGACCTCTTTAATCACCCGCACAAAGATCGCTCGTTGCGCAGTGGCAAAGAGCACATTCAAGGCTAAAAGGACCGCCATAATGCCAATCACGGCCAAAATCCCCCGCTTGTCTTGGGCCGGGATGTAGTGGTCGACCACCACCTTCACCAAAACGGGCATGGCCAGCTGCGGCAACATCGTGTAGATCTGAAACGCCAGCGACCAGACAGTGGGCCTGACGTGCCCGCCAAAAAAGCTGCAATAGAAGCATACCGCTTCGCCAAAGCTGGCTTTTTCCTTTGCCACCGGCTACCTCTTACCCACTAAAAGCATGATGGCGGATTGCTGGCCGACCTGGATCTCGCAGAGCGCACCGCTCCCAACCCGAAGTACATCATGCCCCTCAGTGATGACGATCGAAACGTCATAAAAGATCTCGGTACCATCGTACACCCCGTGGGTGGCGACAAAGTGAACCTTGCCGCGGTAAATCTCGTGGCGCAAATAGTTGTACAGGTCTGATTTGATCAGTGCGGACTGGCCTAGCTTGATCTCGCTGAAGCGTGATTCTGGGACTCGGCATTTGATCAGCTTCGGCTCGTTTCCTGACAGGGTGATTAGATCTGTGCCGATCTCGACACGCTGGCTGGTAGAGGCTTGAATGCCCACGACGCGACCGCTGAACGGCGCACGAATCGTCAGTCGTTGCTGGCTAACTTTGAGCGCGCTCAGCTCAAGTCTCGCTTGCACCAGTTGGTGCTTCAGGCTCCGCTGCTGCCGAGCCACCTGCGCCTCCACCTCGGCGATGTTGGCTGCTGTGTCATGGTGCTGATAAACCAGATCCCTCAGCTGATCCCGAAGCCTCTGGGCAACGGTCTCCGCAGCCAGTTCCGCACGCCGCAGGTTTAGCCGAGCGGCCTCGAGCTTGCTGCCAGAGATCACTCCCTCCTCTTCAAGCGACTCGACACGCACCAGCTCTTGGTGCCGGTGTTCCACCTCCAGGCTCGCCTGGGCCAACGCAGAGCTAGCCGGCATTAGGCCATCAGGCAGCGTGCCTGTGGCTGTTGTTTCCGCCAGCACCTCAGTGATGTCAGCCGTTGGCAGTAGTGACCTCAGCTGATCCTTCTGGTAGGCGTTCTCCGCGCGGAACTGCGCAAGAGCGAGCCTCGGTGCAGCCTGCTCGTCTGACAACGCTGCAAGTTTTTCCTGGTAGTGTCTGAGTTCCTGCTCAAGGCTAGAGATTTGAGCTGCGAGCCCCTGAAGATCGGCCAGGATAATCAAGGGCTGGTCGTGTTCTACGTCCCCCCCGTCTTCGACCAGAATTTCGCGAACCATCACATCCTTCATGGGCGAGCCAACCGTCACTTGGTCAGCTGACTCCACCACCCCGCGCACAATGACTCGCTCCTCTACTTGGAAGAGAAGCAGAAAGCCAACTCCCACCGGTACGAGGACAACAGCCATAATTTTGGCGAAGAGATATGACGACGGGGACTGATCACTCACAAGAACGGCAAAACCGGTGCAACTGCACGGGGCAGTTTTGCCAAAGGACCTTCTACAAATACGTTGTTGGCGGCGACTGGGCAGATTTGCAAGGGATCCCGAGAGTCCGTGAATCTGCCGCCAGAAACGGGCGATAGCTCTGTTTATTATCACCTCAGCAGGATGAATGCAAGCGGTGGGCGCTAAAACCGATGCATTAGAAGATCGCTTCCGCTGACAAAAGACCGACGATAGGTTTCCTAGCCTGTGGCTTGGTCGAGACAAGATCGAAAAAAAATAAAAAATGTGTGACACACTGCGGTTGAGGGCAGCTTTTATCCGGGCTCTCCGGACGAGCTGCGATCAGCGGTCAATACGATCCTGCAGATCGACGGCCCCACCCTGGTGGCGTTTCCTCACGAGAACGCCCTGAATGGCCAGGATTGCTACAAGACCATATCCACGGATTATGGTGAATACTGGAGTGATCCTATCCGCTTCCCCATACCGGTCTGTCACCGGCCTGTCGCGGAACTCCTGCAGGATGGCCGTATCCTGATCACCTATCGGTACCTGCAGGGCGACGGAGGAACCGAATAGCTGGGGATCCGGGCGCAAAACTTTATGGCGGCCCTGACCAATGATGCCTCAGCGTTGGCCTATGACCGGAAGATGGCCGCCACCCGCATCCTAGCGATTGACTACGACCGTTCTCCGGTCGCCGATCTCGGATATTCCGGCTGGGTTCAGTTCGATGACGGCGAAATCTACATCGTCTACGATGCTCCCAAGGGGCAGATCCGAGGGTGTTCTCTACAGCCCACCGAGTTCGTCCTATAACCTATGACTGTATGGTAGTTTCACGTCCATCATGCGAATTAACAGGGAGCGGAATCTCTTTCAATCTCGCTGGCGCGCGTGCAGCCGCCGGTCGGGATAGGCAGAATAGGGGTAGGGACGACGCATTGGGTTGCTTCAGACCGTGCGTGTCAGGAAAGCCAGATGTTTAGCGGTGCTGCGGGTTGTAAAAGCTCACTGAAACCCGTGTTGACGGTCACGCCTAAAGACATTGTCAGGCGAATACGGGTATTCTCGCCACACCGCCTCAGGTTGGGTATTCCACAAGCACCGATCTCGAGTGACTGAAGCGAAGTCGTGACCTTGCCATGAGTTTGCGATATCGCGGAAATGAATGTGGCACGTTTCAGCCCCAGGTAAAACGCCGTGCCAGTGACTCAACGGTATCGATATCGCGAAATCAAGACCTGGATTTCGGAAGAGGCCGGGTCTGAAGCGTCACGCCGCGGCGCCCTATTTCGCAGATGACGCCAAGCGCAAGCAGCGGGAGACCGCCGATAAAGAGCATCGTTTTCACCCTCGAAATGGCCTCCGTGTCGACTCACTGTCCATGCTAGGAGCGTCGCCCGACTTCAACATCATGGCCAAGGGATGGCCATGGCCGCCAAGAGTAACAGAAAGCCAACCGGCTGGCAAGCGACAATAGTTCGTCATCAGGATAGATTCGGGTGCTTGGTCCCTTACTTGTCTCCGTTCGGGTTCGTTCAGGTTCGTTGTAAAGAATTGTGCGTCGTGTAGCTTTCGCTATGCAGACCAAATCACAGCCTCCGCAACCCGCGCTAGCGCTCATCGCTTTTGTGCTCCTCACAGGATCAGCCCTGTTCGGTGTTCTGGCTCTGGCCATGCGGTACTTGCCGTATGAGGTGACGATGGCGTTCAAGATGCCGGAGAGTGGCGGCAGCGATCGCGGTGGGGGACGCTCGAAGCTGGATCGGCTGTTTCGCACGCGAGGCGGCGTGCACGCGCTTCGAGACACCATGCCCAAGAGTGCGCTGGACGCCGTCAAAAGCCAGCAAAGTGCGCGAGAGCGCGGAGCTGGCGAGGGCCTTCCACTTACGGTCTCGTCAAAGCAGCAGGCGCTATTTCGGCAAGCGCACATGGCGCACCAGTTGCTGGTGCGTAATTTTGGCGAGCCGCTGCACAAGGCATCTGCGGACTTGGCACGGGTCCCAGTCAAGGCCGATGCCAAGTTTATGCCCTATGAGACGGGGCGCTTCTCGAATGATTTGCTGTGGATGAATCTGGCGCATGAACAGAGCCCGCCGGTGATTGAGGAATTGCACGTCAAGAGCCGCTGGTTGGTGGGACAGGACGAAGCATTTTTCGAAGATCTGTTTCATGCGGGCCTGGGGACTCTGAACGGGGGGGATGCGAAGTCCGCAATCGACTTTCTGCATCTGGCGCAGCAGGCCTGGCCGGTGACGGATCGCTCCTATGGGTCTGTCCATCTGGCGCTGGTTTCGGCCTACGCCGTGGATAATCAACTGGATCCTGTGGTGACGGGTATGGAAGACTTCAAGGAGGTCTATCCTGACTGGATGTACATCGAGCTTTTCGCTAAGGATCTGGAGGAGTTTCATGACGTCTACGGGGACATCGGGGCGCTTTATGTGCTGCGTGCCCGACTGTCGCAGCTGGTGCATGATGACCGAACGGCGTCTGAGTTGTATGAGAAGGCGTTTCGCGCCGGGCTGACGGGCGACAGTGTCCAAGAAGTCAGAGAGTGGCAGGCCGCGGCAAAATCGAGTAGCCCAAAATGACTTTTCTCCTCGCTTCCGGCTGGACCACCCTCCTCTACTTTGGTTTCTTTGTGCGCTCCAAATACCGGACGGTCAAACCGCCGTATGAGCGTTTTGTGCTCTTCGCAATGGCTGGCATGCTGTCGACGATTCCTGCGGCCTATTTTAACGCACGGGTGTTGAATGATACCGCGCTGAACTTCTTCGAGACCCCAGACATCAGAATGGGAGTACTGGGGGTATTTCTGGCGCCGGGACTTGGGGAAGAGTTTTGGAAGATGGCGGCTGGTTTGCTCGTGGTTAGCTGCCTAAATCGGCGGAGTCGCCCGGTGCAGCCCGCGGAGTGCGTGCTGGGCTTTGCCGTGGTTGGGATGGCGTTCGCGGTAATCGAGAACATCTGGAGCTATGGGGACGGGGGGGCTGCCTATCTGCTGCTGCGCGGTTTGATCGCCGTGCCGCTGCACACGTCTATGTGCATGCTGCATGGCGTGGGGGTGCTGCTGTACTGGAAAAGGCGCCGCGCCTGGCCGCTCTATGTGTTCTATCTCACAACGGCGCTGCTGCACGGCCTCTGGGATGTGGCGAGTATCTACGGCAGCAGTGTGCGCGAGATCTGGCTGCCGCTGAGCGTGATCGCGGTCTACACGCTGGCGATCAGCGTGTGGTGCGCTGTGCCGGAGCGCCAAGCGCAACCGCAAGGGCTTTCCGCGTAGCACGATCGCAGGCTAGGTCCTCGAGTTCGTCAACGGGCACCCAGCGATGCGGCTTAGCGACGGCTGCGAACTCCGCAAAACCTTGAAGAACGGAAAGTGTCAGCCGAAAGTGGGTGTAGACATGGACGACTGCCTGAAGCTCTTCGCTGCGTTGCAGGGCGATTCCAAGGGCGGCAAGCGCCTCGCTCAAGCTGGTTTGATCTGCTGCGGTAGGCAGCTCCCAGAGTCCGCCCAGAAAACCATCGGTGGGCCGCTGGTGCATCAATACGCCTTGGTCTGTCGCTAGACACACCGCAACCTTCTCGCGCTCCGGAGACGGTGGCCGCTTTGGCAGATTCGGCAATTGCTCGACGGTGCCTTCTTCGAAAGCAACACACCAGGTCCGACAGGGGCAGGACAGGCACGCGGGCGAGCGCGGGGTACAGACGAGCGCCCCGATCTCCATGATCGCCTGATTAAAGGCGTTGGCGCAGTTTTCTTGGATGGCTGGCAAGAGTTGCTGACGCAGTGCGCGTTTTGCCTTCGGCCGAGTGAGGTCTTCGGCGAGTCCTAAGAGCCGTGAGCTGACGCGAATGACGTTTCCGTCGATGACTGGTTCAGGCTCGCCAAAACAGATGCTGGCGATGGCCGCAGATGTGTAATCGCCGATTCCTTTGAGTTTACGGAGTTCGCAAGCGCTCCGAGGGAACTCGCCCAAGTCGCTGACTTGGCGGGCGGCGGCGTGGAGATTACGCGCGCGAGAGTAGTAGCCCAGCCCTTCCCAGGCCTTGAGCACATCATCGAGCGGTGCCTCAGCCAGGGCCTGCAGCGTTGGGAAGCGGGCCATGAAGCGCTCGTAGTAGGGAATAGCGGCC
>DMTJ01000138.1 GCA_003477185.1 Lentisphaeria bacterium | reverse complement strand
GCCTATCGTGCCTATGCGGAAGTGGCCAACATGGAGTTCTACCAGTTCCATCCCACTTGCCTATTTCACCCGCATGCCGGATCTTTTCTGATCAGCGAAGCGCTGCGCGGCGAGGGGGCAATCCTCAAGGCCCAGCGTGGCGGGAAACTCGAGCCATTCCTGGAAGACCAGCACGAACTGGGCAGCTTGGCGCCCCGCGACATCGTGGCAAGGGCGATCGACCGCGAACTCAAGCGCAGCGGCCGCCCCTGCGTCTACCTGGACATCAGCCATCATGACGAAGGGTATCTCAGGCGTCGTTTTCCGACCATCTACGAAACCTGCCTACAGTTTGACATCGATATGGCCAAACAACCTGTACCGGTGGTTCCCGCGGCCCACTACTGCTGCGGCGGCGTGCGCACAGACATCGACGGCACCACTTGTGTAGGCCAACTCTATGCGGCTGGAGAAGTGGCCCACACCGGCCTGCACGGAGCGAACCGGCTCGCGAGCAACAGCTTGCTGGAGGCCATGGCCATTGCCCATAACGCGGTCGAGCATGCTGTCAGTCACTTTCATGACGTCGACGCCTCACACCTGAACGCGGGAGGTGCGCGGAAGATTCCGGATTGGACCCGCGGCAACGCGATCGACCCCGACGAACTGATCGTTATCTACCATAACTGGGACGAGATTCGGCGCTTCATGTGGGACTACGTCGGGATCTTTCGCACCACCAAGCGCCTGCAACGCGCCAAAGCCCGGATTCGAAATATCCGCAAAGAGATCGAGCACTTCTACTGGGATTTTGTCATCGCCGCCGATTTGGTCGAACTGCGCAACATGGCCTCCGTGGCAGAGATGATCATTGACTGTGCGCTACAGCGCCACGCCAGCATTGGCCTGCACTACAACGCAGACTTTCCGGTCGTGGATGCGTCGCAGACTTCGCCAGAGACCATCCTGCGCCGGCCTGGCTTCGAGAAAACGCTTCATTAGTGTCTTTTTGCGGCCTTGATCGCGGCGCGTATCTGCTGGTGAGGCGGGAGCCAACATCTGGCTGCGAGCGCTTTCAGGCTTGCTTCCGGAACCACGCCAGCCAGTCGGCTGCTGGGTAGCGTGCTAAATGCCTTCCCAGCGGCAATGCCATATTCCTCCAGCACGATCCCCAGTGAGACATTCCTGGACAGGAATACCTGCGGATGCAGCATGCACTGCGCTTCCGGTGGGGTGGTAACCGGCTCGCCCGCGAGCGTCTGCAGGGCCGCAGCATCCGTTTGCAGCAGGTACGTTGCGGGCTTCTCTAGCCACACTACCTGACAGTGCCGCTCCAGAACCGCGGCCACAAGGTCTGTCCGATCATCCCCCGAAAGCTCGGGAAATCGGTCGTCTATCTGATCGAAGCAATCCTCTGGCACCTCGCAATCAAACAGGTCAACTGCCGTCACCACGCGCTTCCAAAATGCGAAGTCCGCAATCGAGAACCCGCCGGTCATGAACTGCGGCAGCAAAGGATCATCGGCCAAGATGTAATGCAGAACAGGATCGACCCGCTGCAGATCCTGCCCCTCGCAGAGTTGTCGCGCCGCCGTCAACGCCCCCGCGATATCTCCCGCTCGTACCGCGACCAACCAAGCCTGCGCCAGCTGCTCGCCCACATAGTGGCTTGCGGCGGTATTAAGGACGGCCTTGCGATACTCCGCCATCACGGCAGGAAGCTCCGCCGTTCGCCCGCCAATCGCGAGCGCGGTGTAGTAATCCAACAACGGTCGCGGCTGCCCGGGGTAGAGCCAACAATCCACTGCAAAATACTTCGTCGCCTGCGCATGCTCACCCAGCGAGCCAAGTGTCCTGCCCAATAGGGCATTGACGTGGGCGAAGTGTGGCTCGTGCTCGACCACGTGCACGAAGTGCGGCAGCGCCCGGTGCGAATCTCGCAAGCGTTCCAGGCAGACGATCCCGGCATAAAGGTGCGGCTCCAGCGCACTGTCATCGATCTTGGCTGCAGCCTCGTAGCGATCTGCCAGCTCAGGGAAAAGTTTGGGGTTTTGCACACAGCGCATTTCAAAGATCTGCGCATCCCGCAGCAGCCAGCTAAGCCGCACGCTTTTGTAGAGCTGGCTGGTCCCGCCCCAATACACTGCCAACATGGCCACCGAGTACAACGCACGACGCACGTGTTCCGCCTGACGGCCGTCCACCCTGCCCTCACGGATCCAAGGCGCCCAGACCAATCCGAGGCAGATCCAGGCCAATATATCCGTCGGTGCGCGCACCAAGACCATGTCGAGGTGCCCGTGTGCATAGAGTACAAATGCGGAGATCGCAGCGATCCGCCGAATCCCGCCGCTGAGTAGCGCTGGAATGATCGAGCCAATCAGGATCAGCCAGGCCAATCCCGCCGGCCAGCCGATCTGGGCCATGATGTGCAGCCACTCGTTGTGCGGATGCTCGGTGATCGGCGCGCTGACAGAACGTTGGTGGTAGGTAGACCGGCTTCGGTACGGCGCAAAGGCTTGGCGGAAGCGCCCGGCACCGGCTCCAAGCCAGCCGTGGCGGTCCGTCAGTTTGAGTGGTTCACTCCATCGCGAGAGGATCGCGTCGTGCGCCCCAATCATACGAAAAGTCGCGGCATACATCGGGATCCGCACATCGTGCTGCACCTGTCGCACCGCCCAGTCGATGTCGCGAACCAGCATCCTATCGAGGACCTTCCAGCTCACGCCAGCGGTAAGCGCTAGGAACCCAACGACCAGCGCCAGAGCGCGCCCTGCCTTCCCCTCTCGGCGCATGGCTAGGATCTTTTTCCCGCCAAAGAGAAGGGCCAGCAGGACAAGGACACAGAGGCCAGCGAGATTAGCTGCCCGCGAGTGGCAATAGTAGATCAAAAAGCCAGTGAGCGGCAGTGCGGTGACAGCCCATAACCACACACCACGCGTCCCGAAGCGCTGTTGTGCGGCATAGCAAGGCCACGGCAGCAAAGCGACCAGCAGCGCGGCCTCCCAGTTGCGATTTCCGCAAAGCGCCACAGGCGGGCGCCCCTGCAGCTGGGCAATCAAGCAGTAGGTCACCTCCAAGGCCCATAAAAGCACCAGAAACCGGACTACCGTTTTCTCGCTTGCCACGTCATAGCCAGTGTAGACGATCGCTACCGCCAGCGGGATCGCGACTTGCGCCAGCACTAGCGTGTATCCCGTCCATGGCCCTCCCCACGTTGCGAAGTTCGCAACCGCGCAGAGCCCAAATACAGCGAGACACCAGCCCATCCAGCGGGGCAGCGAAAAGGGGCAGCGAACGATCACCGTCAGCGCAATCAGCCCCAGAATAAGTGCCGTCGGAACTCGCACCCCATACGGTTGATCGGCAGCACCGGGCGGCAACAGCGCAAATGGATAAGAAATCAGCAGCGCCAAGGCACAGCTGCGCAGAAACACCCGGGCCAGTTTAGACGCGCCTAGCATCTCTACTGCATGACGCCGCAGCCAAGGCAGACGTCGTCCTGATAGAGAATCGCATACTGCCCCGCAGCGATCGCGCGCTCTCCGATCTCAAGGTGAACCCGCAGACAGCCTGGGTCCGGGCTTTTGCGAACTTCGCAAACCTGGCGTTCGGGACCGTGCCTGAGTTTGCAGGTCAGGCCGCTTCCCGGATCCGGCGGGTCATTAATCCAGTGCATGTCTGCGATGTCAAATTCATACCGTAGCTCAGGCTTCTCAGCTCTCTGCTTGGTCACGAATAGCGTATTTGCATCCATATCCTTGCGCGCCACGTACCAAGGCCCGCCACTCAACCCGAGTCCCTGGCGTTGGCCGATGGTGTGGAACCACAGCCCACGATGCCGCCCAAGAATGGCACCATCTGCCTGGTGTACAATCCGGCCCGGCTTCTCGCCCAGGTAGGAGCGCACGAAGTCACGGTAGCTGATCTTGCCAAGGAAACAGATTCCCTGACTGTCCTTGCGGTTCTTCGGCGGCAGGTTTGCGGACTCGGCAATCGCCCGGACTTGTGACTTTTGCAGGTCTCCGATCGGGAAGCAGGCCCGAGCAAGTTGGTCCTGGCGCAGCTTGGCCAGAAAGTAGGTTTGATCCTTGACGGGATCTGGCGCACAGCACAGCTGACTGCGACCGTTATGGCGGTCAATCCGCGCATAGTGCCCGGTAGCTACCTGGCCAAAGCTGTCATCAATGGTGTCGTAGAAAGCCCCGAACTTGACCAAGGCATTGCAGTGAATGTCCGGGCTTGGCGTGCGCCCCGCCTTGAGCTCAGCGATGGCGGCAGTGACGACTCGGTCGAAGTACTCGCGCTGCAGCGGAACCACCTCAAACGGAATATTCAGCTGGACGCAAATCTCACGCACGTAGCCTAAATCGGCATTCCAAGGACAGTCGCCGAGAAAGGCCAGATCATCTTCCAACCAGATCTTTAGGTAGAACGCAGTAACGTCGTGGCCAGCGTCACAGAGCCGTTTGAGCGCAACTGCGCTATCTACGCCACCTGATAGCAGCATTGCTGTCTTCATACTTTGGGCCAGCACAGATCCCCGATAGGATCAGCTGTCAATGCAATTCTGGAGGTTCTGGCGGGCTTCCTCAAGCATGCGCGAGAGGGTGTAGAACTCACGATAGAGCACGACCTTAATGTCAGGAGCGATATCCTTGTCTGCTGCGATGTCATCGTTCATCGATCGCACCTGCTCGCCAACACCAGTAATCTGGTCGCGAATCGGCAGCAGCTGGGAGCGCACGCCACCGATCGCCTTCTGCTCGATCTGCTCATGCTTCCAAATGGCAAGGTTCAAGGCATGCTGGACAATATGCAGTACCGCACCGGCGCTCCGGTCCATCCGGCCGCGAATATGCAGCGAATCGGCATAAATCAGGGCTCGAATCTCGCGCCTTCCAGTGTGCGCGCTGTAGCTGGTCACGGGCAGGACCAAGACGCCTTGATAGCCGATTCTCTGCGTATCGACCATCTCCTCGCTAAACGGATTGTCGATCATTACAGTGATCATCTTGCCGTAGGCGTTCTCGAGCATCTCCTGATTAATCGGATAGCTGTACGCCTCATCGTCGCGGGCCATGCCCTTGCGACCGGAGACGCGGGCAGACATCTCTTGAATCTCAACCTCGCCATGCTCATCTGGGACCACGAGGTAGGCGATCCCACGGGAAAAATGGGTAATCTGCAGCACCGTATCGAGCGCGTGGGCCATCACCGTCGCCGGGTGTGTAGCGATGTTTGCCTGGCTCAGCAGCTCAATGATGGAGAGCATCAAGCAGTCTATCTTGTCCTCATGGTGCCGCAGTTCGCGGGCGATCGAGCTTGTGGCTTCTCGGGCTTCTGCCTCTTCCGGCGAGTCCTCGCCCCCCCAACCGGTGGGCTCTTCGTCGTTCCCCGGCTCCTCGACCGTATCAGACACTCCGCACTCCGGCACGGCGTTGACGGGTTTGGGCATCGCCTTCGTCGCGTCAAACTTGAACCGATACTCGAACTCCTCCACACCGAACTTCAGGTGGTCTCCCGTTGCCAGCGGCGCGCCAGCCTTCCCTACCGGCCGGCCGTTCACCAAGCAGTGCTGGTCACGGTTCGCGTTGATCACCAGAAAGCCGATGCTCTTGAAGATGAAACTGGCCTGGCGCTTGGCGATGAGGTTGCTGTCTATCACGATGTCGTTGTGCAACCGGTCTCTGCCCAGCCTATTCTTCCGGGGGAATAATTCCCAAATGTTGCCCTCCGGCACAACACCAGCACCCAGACTTACCAACTTCCCAACCACGAGAGGGTTGTTGCAGCGTGGGCACACGCCTACGTGCTCCAGGTCTGGAGTGTGGCAATACGGACAGCGAATTGAGTTGTTTTTTTTTGGCACGTCGAACGCAGTTTTCATCTTTCAGCCCCCCGGCTACCATAGCCAAGCCTTTCGCTTCGACAAGTGCGTCTGAGCAACGCTGGTAGGCATAACTAGTCAGCTCAAGATCCACGGCCTCCGAGCGCTGGTTTACAAGTCACTGCCCATCAGTTGATTCCGTGCAGACGGGCATTACTGTCGTTCGTTATATAACAGTCGATTCAAGGTAATCATCGTGCGATTTCTCATATTCAGTCTCCTCAGCATCATTGCCGCTTTGCAGCTTTCCGCGATGCCGGACGACACGGCAGGGCCGAAACCGGTCGCCGCAGGCGAGCCCCACCACCTTCTTCTGGCACCAAGTGTGTCGCTGACCAACAGCGCGGGGAAGATCACCCTCTTCTACGGTAACCCGAACCATAAAGTTCGCCTGAAAGCGGATAAACTGCTCAAAGCCGCGACAACGCACGCTCCAGAGCAAGCTACGAAAAAGGACCAGTAAGACCATGGCAGACGTAAAGCTCGAAAACGTTTTCAAGATCTATCCCGGCGATGTGACCGCCGTTCGCGACTTCAACCTGGATATCAAGAATGAGGAGTTTCTAGTGCTCGTCGGGCCATCGGGCTGCGGGAAGTCTACGACCCTGCGCATGGTGGCTGGTCTAGAGGAAATCTCGAAAGGGACGATCTCGATCGACGGGCGGGAAGTGAACGATGTACCGCCCAAAGACCGCGACATTGCGATGGTCTTCCAGAACTACGCGCTGTACCCGCACATGACCGTCTATGACAACATGGCCTTTGGCCTCAAGTTGCGTCATTTCCCCAAGAAGGAGATCGACCAGCGGGTCCGCGATGCTGCAGAGATTCTTGGGATTACCGAATATTTGGAGCGCCGCCCTAAAGCGCTTTCCGGTGGCCAGCGCCAGCGTGTCGCGGTAGGTCGTGCTATCGTGCGTCAGCCCAAGGTCTTCTTGTTCGACGAACCCCTGTCCAACCTTGATGCCAAG
>DMTJ01000396.1 GCA_003477185.1 Lentisphaeria bacterium | reverse complement strand
CGAGTGCACATAGACGATGCTGAACATGTCCATCTTGCGCGCCACGGCGATCATGTCGTATTCCTTTTCCACGCCCATGCCCGTTTCTTCGAGGATCTTGCGAAAGTTCCCATCGACAATGGTGTGCGTGGGGAAGTTATTGACCCCGCTGAAGCCCATGTCCTTAACCTTGCCGAGCCAGTGCCACATGCGGCGGCGTGGATCTGTGGCGTGCACGCCGCAGATCACCGGTATCTCTTCAACTACCGGGAGAACGTCGTACTCACCGATCTCCATGGCGACCGCGTTGGCATCACCGTATGCCATGAGTCCAGCAGTTGAACCGTGGCCAGCCATGCGAAACCGGCCTGAGTTGTAAACGATAATCATATCGGCGCCGCCGCGCTCGATGAACTTGGCCGAGATGCCAGAGCCCGCGCCAGCCACAATGATGGCCTCGCCGCGTTTGAGTGTCGCTTGGAAACGATCACTTATTTCGGTGCGGGTATAAGGATTCCCGCGTCCGGTCCATGGGTTTGGCATCTCATGCTCCAATAGCTACAAACGTGCGAGTTCTGGAAATTACAGATTACTTATACGCCGTTTTCGTGACGTGCCAATTTTCCCAGATCCACGAGAGTGTGGCCTAGATCCACTTTTCTCGAGTCCAATCGGGGCGGCGTGAGTGTTATGCAAAGTGGCATGGGAGCGGAGCGTGCGGTAGATTCAGAGCTTTTTTGTGACCGGAAGAGGCAGGCAGATGCCGGAACATTTAGCCACAATTCATACACTGGGTGCGAAGACGCGCTACAAGGCCGTACGGGCCGATATGGCCGAGGCGGCCGCGTGGTTGGCGGATGAGCCAGTCTGCGATCAGCTATTGCGCCACCAGATCATTCACGCGGGCGAGATGAATGCGCACCATCCGTTTCAGGTGGTGCGACTGCGGCAATCGGGGACCTTCTTTATGGCCTGCGTGGCCGGTGAAGGCGAGATCTTGGTCGACGGTGTGTGGAAACGGATTCAAGCGGGAAACGGCTGTCTGTTGCCACCGCGTTATCCCAATGCGATCCGGGCGGCACCAGGCAAGCCTTGGCACTTCTATTGGGTCCGCTACCTTGAGCCAGATACGATGGTGCCGGTGGCAACAGCGACCTCACCGATGACCGGGCCGTTCAAAGGACGGGCGATTGCGTTTGCGATCGAAGGATTGCGCGAAGCGACGGCCGGGGACGCAAACCCCAGCCTCATGCATCATTGGGTCGAATTGGTTCACCAGTATGTCCTGAGTTTTGCGGGGCCGCGGCAGCATGACAATCGCCTATGGCGCGCCTGGGAAGTGGTTCAGGGACGCTTGGACGCGGCCTGGGATCTAGATGGGATTTCAAGTCAGGCAAGTATGAGTCCGGAGCACTTTCGGCGTATGTGCCAGAAGCATCTTGGGCGCAGTCCGATGAAGCATTTGACCTTTCTCCGCATTCAGCGCGCTACTGATTTACTGGTCGGAACCGATCAGACTCTTGATCTGATCGCCCGCAGTGTCGGCTACAATACAGCCAGTTCCTTTTCCAAGGCTTACCACAAATGGACAGGCTCGTCGCCCTCGCAATTACGCGGGGAGTAAGCCTATTCTAACAGGCTGGGACTGCGGGCGGCTCGCCGCATTCTTCCGGCTGCATTGTCTTAGTCTTGAGTCAGGATGCGCTACCTCTTGCCATTGGTCCCGACCAGTTTCTGTTCTTGGAGCCAAGTTTCGCAGACCGGGAACCAGTTGACGCCGGCCAGGGCATGGCCGCCCTTTTCGTAGAGTTCGATGTGTGTTGAGACGCTTGCCTCTCGCAGCGCTTTTTCATATGCCTTGTCGCCAGTGCATACTTTGTCGTCTCTGGCATAGGCTAGGAATGTGGGAGCCACGAGATTATTCATGTGGAACAAGCCGTTGTCCAGCACCGAGCCTGCGGGCAGTCCGTGCTCCAGGGCAGGCCGATCGATCGAGATGACCGGCAATGGATCGCTGGCAATCTCGGCCAGCAGATCGTCCGGGGTATCCAAATTCACGATGATCAGTGCATCGACACGGGGGGCTTGGGGGAAGGTGGAGAGGATGGCGCGCTCGTCGCCACGGCCGTGGGAGAAGGCGGTCATGAGGTGTAGCTTGGGAACTCGGCATTTGGCAGCGGGCTCGTGGCTATTACGCTCCACTATTGGGAAGCGCGTCTTTGCCTCCACCGCTTCCGCATGCACAGCAGCAGAAGTATACTCAGCAGACAAACGGCCGCGATCACCTTCGTCTGCTTCTGGCTCTGCCTGAGCCATTCAAACTCCTTCTCGAATTGAGCGACCTATCGGCCGGCTTCACGGCGGTTTGCGGCTCTTTTCGCACGCCGTCGATCCATCTCCTGTTCAATCGTGCCGGCTCCGAAGCCAGCTCCAACCACTTGCCCTTCCATGCCTGTTATAACAGTACGGCCTGCAGGGCTGGCGTGGTAGTAGCGCCGCGAAAAATCGTCGCTATCCAAGAGTTCAGGCACCACGCAGGAGGCGGTGAAGGCGCCCCCCCATGCGCAGCCAAAGAGGCACGTAGCTCTCGGACCCGGGTGGCTCTTCTGCCAGCCGGTCCGCCAGGGATACAGGCGGCCTGCAGGCATAGAATGGCCATGGCTATTCTATGGTAGACGGTCTGCTTCTCTATTTATCTTTTCCGGCTGCCCACTTGATGCCTTTGGAAATCATGTCGAGGTACTCGGGACGCTCCATCGTAGAGTTATGATGGCCCAGGGTGGTGCAAAATATACGTCCGGCACCGTAGCGATTGAGCCAGATCACTGGTTGCTGCCCCTCTTTGTAGCCCGCATCACCGTACGCGAGCACAGTCGTCGTGTCGTAGAGCTTCTTCAACACATAGAGTTCGCCTTGCGTCGTCGCCCATTCTGCTGGCATCTCCTTGGTCGCAGGATGGTCCACCACGGTCTTCTTCACGGTGATCGGTTTGTGCGCTCCGTGACGCCTTGAGTAAGCGCCCAGCAGGCGGTTCCATTCCTTCTCGCCCTCTTTGCCCGCAATGGTGAAGTGATAGGAATGCATCGTGCAGTGAATCGCTACGGCCGGCTTGCCTGCGTGGTGTGTCTTGCAGAGCGCATCCACAAAGGCTTTGTCCTTCTCCACTGCGTGGCAAATATTGTAGACCACCACATCGAAGGCATCGGCCCAACCCTCTACGCTCATTGCTTGCTTCGCGGCTTCCGCGGTCTTGTGATGCCAAATCGTCCACTCGCTGGGAATGCGTTCACTGACGCCTTTACTCAGGATGGCCTTCTGGTTTTCGTAGTCGTGATGCTTTTCACCGGTAACCAGCAATACTTTGAGCGGCTCTTCTGCGTATACAGAAGCCGTGAGTGCCAGTGCGAGAACCAGACAGGCGGATGCGAAGTTTGTGCGTCGTTTCATGTTCTTACTCTTTGTTTTTGGGGCGCCAGAAGGGCCGCTCGCAGTAGGTGCGAGTTTAGCCACTAGCTGTTAGGGGGCGTATCATTTTGATAACGATTCGATGTAATCCAAGATCGAGGCGAATTCCTTGATGGTGAATGCGTTCATAAGGCCGGGGGGCATCATGGACGTCGGCAGGGAGTTGCGTTGTGAAATGTCACTCTTTGTGATTATGTGTTCCTGGCTGGCCATATCACGGAGCGTGACTTGGTCCGCGGACTCTTTGGTAATGAACCCCATCAATACCCTATTGTCCTTTAAGGTCAAGATGTGAGAGGCAAACCCTTGGGCGATACTTGCGTTGGGCTCGAGAATTGCTTTGGCCAGTTCGTCACGGCGATAGATGTTGGCGATGCTCCCCAGATAAGGCCCTTTGGGTGTCTGGTCTGGGCTAACCGTGTGGCAGGTCATGCAGGCTGCTTTGATGAAGACGGCTTCCCCCAGCGCAGAGCTCCCTTTGAACGAGCTGACTTGGGCGAGGGCCTGTTCGACTGTCAAATCACCAATTTTGGGCGTTTTGTCCGCGCCGGGCAGCTGGATTTTCAAGTGTCGGACAGAGATTGCAGCCTGATCGGCCACCGCAGCTGAAGGGTCAGTCAAGGCAACCGCAATGCGGGCATCCAAGTAGTGGTTCCGAATGATGCGGGCCCAGACGATCAGCAGCGCACGACGATCCGTATCGTGCCAGGCGAGATCAATTTCCTCCCGAGCCACGGCTTGCGCTTCAACACTCACGCCCTTGCTTTCGGCGAGTTTCAGCAAAGCCCCGATTGCCCATTGCGTCTCCGATTGCTTCAGGTCACCATGGGCAAATTCGACCAGCTCGTCAAGCGAGCCGTCCAGCGACTTATGGTTGATGAAAACATCACGACCAGGATTTAGGTGAATTGCACCCTTCACAGATCGATCCAAGATGGCCATCGCGCTCAATACAGAGGCGATGACCTCTTCATTCTGGAGTTTCAGCAGACAGGTGATGGTCTTCACCAGCACAGCCGGAGGCGCAGTGGCATCCCGTGCACTGCGGTGCAGCAGAGGAATCGCTTCGGCGGGAATCTGCTTGGCTTGAATGAGTTGCGCCACAGCGGTTGCGATGTGCGCAGGATCATTCCGGGCGATGTCAATGATGCGCGTTAGCGCCTCGTTATCCTCGATGCGGTTGCGGCTCAGTTCCTGAATGAAGATGGCTGCCTCGGGCGGCGCGGCGGCGGACAGCGCGGCCTTTAGCCGTTTGAGTATAGTGGCGGATTCAGCCCAGACCACGGGTTGATAGTAGGGCCCGCGGGTATCAGGGCGGGTCGCCCAAGAATCGCCTTTCCACTCCCCATCCACGTGATACAGGCGGCATAGAGCAGAGAATATATGCGGCCGCGATTCCGGGCTGGCGGTATCCAGACGCTGAAGCAGCGAATGCACAACGCCTTTCGTATGCATGCGCATCAAAGCGCGTGAGGCACCCAGGCGTTGCGCATCACTGCTGGCCGCATCATCCAGAATAGCCAGTGCTGGTTCAGGCGTAGCGAGTTGGGCCAGTCCACGAAAAGCGGTGTGCGCAATCACCGGATCTTCATGTCCCAGGCTCTTCGCGATCGCGTCCGCCGCGGCAACGTTCTTTTGACGCACTGCGGCGATGATGGCTTCGACGCGGGTACGCGGATCATCGCTCTCAGCACCGACGATCAGCACATCAGCAGGAGTTGGGCC
>DMTJ01000011.1 GCA_003477185.1 Lentisphaeria bacterium | reverse complement strand
GCCTGACGAGCTACCGGACTGCTCTACCCCGCGACCTAGTTACCTCTCGGCAAGCGAGTAAGTTACCTCGGTTCTTCGATCCTTCAATCGCTTTTCCGCAACTTCTACGATTATTCCTCTGAGCCGCGGAGCTCGCAGGGGTGAATCGTACAGCCCCGGTCTCGGAATACGGTTGCCAGATCTGCGAGTGAAGGGCCGCCATCAATCTGCCAGTCGGGCATGAGCTGAGCGAGTGGCAGTAGCACGAATGGCCGGAATCGAAGTTCAGGGTGCGGCAGGATCAGCTCTGGTGTCGTGCAGTTGAAATCTCCGTAGCGCAGGATGTCTAGATCCAGCTTGCGGGATTGAAAGCTACCAGTTGTGCGCATTCGTCGCGGTGTTCGCCCCATTCTTGCTTCCATATCCTGGCAGTGTGCGAGTAGCTCAATGGGGGAGCGTTGGGTCGTGCCGGTGAGTACCATATTAAGGAACGGGCCAGCTGTCTTTTCACAATCCAGCGGCGGCGATTCGAATACCGACGAACAGGCGATATTGTCAGCGACCTTTTCCAAATGACGGACGCCAGCGTTTAGGGCGGCCACGCGGTCACCGATGTTGGCGCCTAGCCCGATCGCGATTTGGACTGGGCTCGGGGGCTGGGCCGTTATAGTGGAATGCAACGAAGGACTCATCCGCGGTGGACTATGGGAATTCTTAGCCGATATACGTGGAAGACAGTGGGCATGTATCTGGCGCTCGCTGTGGTGGTTGGGACGTTTGTCATGCTCGTAGGGCAATTGGCAAAGGTGTTTGATCTGCTGTCAAAAGGGGTGCCGCTTCCGGTTCTGCTCGGTCTGGTGGCACATCGGATTCCGCAGGTTCTTGGTTTTACGTTGCCGCTGAGCCTGTTCTTTGCAACAGTGATCTACTTCAATACACTCAGCGCCGAGCACGAGCTCAGTGCGCTGCGCTCCGCTGGAATCAGTCTGTTTCAGATTGCTGCCCCGGTGATGCTCTTGGCTGTGTTGATCAGCGGGCTCTGCACATATCTTCAGTTCCAAGTGATTCCCGAACACAATGCGTTGGCCCGGTGGAAGGCTAAGTCGGAAGCGATCAAGAATCCGCTCGATCTTCTGGTGGAAGGGCAATTCATTGAGCTGTTCGACGGGTATACAGTTTATGTGGGCAAAAAGTACGAGGATGAAGTCCGCGACATTCATGTTGTGGTGTTTGATGAACAGCGTGGAATCCAGAAGTTCAATGCCGGTCGGGGCGAGGTGATCGTGGACGATCGGGCCAAAAAGATCGATCTGGTGCTGTATGACGCGACCATCCACAAGCCGAGTAAGGAGGACCCGTTCGACTCGGAGAAAACATCTCGCCTGAAGGCTGGAGAGTGCCGCTTTCCGCTCTATTACGGGGATAAACTGGACTCAAAGCGATTGGTCGAGGGCACTGGGCGCATGCGCACGGGGCAGCTTTTTGCGAATATCGCCCTTTATAGAGAGCGAGGGCTGGATACCACCGAACTGCTGGTGGAGATTCAGTTGCGAGCCGCGCTAGCGCTGGCTCCGTTTTCCTTGATCTTGCTTGGGATTCCGCTCGCAGTGAAGCATTCGCGCCGGGACAATACTAAATCTCTGTTCCTGTGCATCATCACGCCCATGATCTACTTCGCGCTGATTTCCTTTGTGCAATCGATCGAAGACCAGGGCGCCGCTCACCCGGAGGTGCTTGTGTGGGTGCCGAACCTGCTCTGCCAGGGGTTGGGGCTGTGGGGGCTCTGGGTTAAGCGGTAGGATGGCGCCATCAGGCGCTCAGATCCTCCGCCTTTGGGCATGCGCGGTCCCTAACTCTGGCAGGCTGCAACGACGAAGTCGCGCGGTGAACTACTGATACCGGACAATCCTGGCCAGTTGGAAGTAAATGACGTGAACGAAGAAGAAATGCCCGCGCCGTTGTTCGGCGACAAACCACTGCCTCAAGCCCTGGACTGCGAGCGCGCGGTCCTGTCCTGCGTCCTCGGAGAGGCAGAGCATACGATCGATCTTGTCATTCACAGGCTGCCGGATGAAAGCTGCTTTTACACGGCTGAGCATCGGCTGATTTACAAAGCTTTTCGCGCGATGCGCGACATGCTAGAGCCGCGCGAAATCGATTTCGTCGTAATCTCTGACTACCTGGACCGTCAAGGGCTGTTGAGTAAAATCGGTGGCGCAGAGTACTTATCCTACCTGTTGAACGTGGTGCCAATTGCATCTAATCTCGAGACCTATCTGGACGCTGCCTACGAGGCGTGGGTGCTGCGGCGTTTGATCAGTGAGTGTACGAAGATCAGTCGTTCCTGCTTTGAACCCCAAGAAGACATCGTCGGGTTCATGAATGATGTTGAATCGCGGATTCAGGACGTGAGTGCGGCCCGGACCGATAAGCCTGCTGTTCCGATGAACGAATTGATGCACGATGCCGTCGAACACTTGGAACAATTGACCAAGGGCAGCTCAGATGCACGCGGCTATCCCACCGGGTATGATTTGGACTTCAAAATCAACGGGCTGCGTCGCGGGGAGTTGATCGTTCTCGCTGCACGCCCGTCCATTGGCAAGACCGCGTTGGCGATGAACATTGCCCGAAATGTGGCTGGAGATGGCAAGGGTGTGATTTTCTTCTCGTTGGAAATGGGTGCTGCTCAAGTCGCAGTGCGCATGCTTTGTAGTGAGGCGCGGGTGAATATTCGAGACATTCGCGACGGGCGGCTTACGAACGCCCAATGGGCGGGAACCATCATGGATGCCGGCGATCGTCTATCCAAGCTTCCAATCTTCATTGATGAAACGCCACAGTTGTCGGCAATCGAGATGCGTCAGAAGGCGCGTCGGATCGCTCAGGATCATGAGGTTAATTGCATTGTGATTGACTACCTGCAGTTGATGCGTGCCACCGGAGTGAGCCGTAACGCCAACCGCGAGCAAGAAGTCTCCAAGCTTTCGTCTGACATCAAGGCGATGGCCAAGGATATGGATGTTCCAGTCCTGCTGCTGGCGCAGCTGAATCGGCAGGCGGAGCAGGGTGGACGTCCCAAATTGTCTCAGCTCCGTGAGTCAGGTGCGATCGAACAGGATGCTGACGTTGTGATGCTTCTGCATCGCGATCGTGATCAGGCGATTGAACACGAGGACGGCGATGAACCTACCGGCCTAGAATCTGAGGTCATTATTGCGAAAAATCGGAATGGTGAAACAGGCATTGTAAAACTCATGTTTATAGGGCAATATACCAGATTCGAGAATGCGACACGCATCGCCGATGAAGACGTGCCTTTGGACTAGTGCCACTTGGCCAAGAGTTAGAGCAGGAGTTATCTATGTTTCGAGCAGTTACTGTCGGCTTGGTTATACTGGCCACGAGTCTTACGCTGATGGCCGCGACCGTCAATAAAATCGTCATCAAATCAAATACAGCTCAAAATGTATCACCGGATGTTGTCCGGGCGCACATTCTGTTGGTAGAGGGGGCTGCGTTTTCTCAGGAACAGCTGTCGAAAGATATTAAGAGCCTATACAAAACCGGGCAGTTTGACGATGTTGTCGCCAAGGCCAAGCAGGCTCAGGGGGACACGATCGACGTGGTCTTCACGATTACCCCCAAGGCTCGTATCAACACCATCGTTCTTCAAGGGAACGAAGCATTTGCCACCAAGCGCCTGATGAAGCAACTGGAGCAGGAAACCAACCTGCCGATGGATGAGACACAGCTGTCAGCCGACCTTGAAGCACTGTACGCATTCTATCGTGGGAAAGGCTACAATAACATCAACATTGAGCAGAAGATTGAGACGCTCGAAGATACCGGCGATATTCGCATCGTCTATCTGATCGAGGAGAACGGCCGGGCAAAGACTCGCGGCGTCGACTTCATCGGGAATACCGTTTTTTCGGATCGCCAGTTGCGCGCCAAGATGGACACCGAAGTTTCCTGGCTGGGATTCATGCTGCCGATGGGATACTACAACGAATCTGATTTCGATAGTGATCAGAATGCGGTCACCCAGGCTTACCTGGACGCAGGCTATCTAGATTTCAAAGTGATCGATGTTGCTGCGCAACATAGCAAGGGTGGCGAGAAGGTCTTCCTGACCATCAAGATTGATGAGGGCAGTCCTTACACAGTGGCCGAGGTCAGCATTACTGGAAATGAAGCGGAAGACACTGCAGCGCTTCAGCCGTTTGTCAGCCTTGCCGCCAATCAGACATACAGCCGTGCCACGGAACGCCGCGACGTCGACAAGGTCACTGCCTATTACAACTCCCTAGGCTACATGGACTCGCGCGTCATTGCGCGTCGTGAGCCTAGCCAGTCGGACCATACTGTGTCCGTCGTCTATCAGGTGCTCGAAGGTGAGCAGGCTCGCATTCGCAACATCAATATCCAGGGCAACCGGATCACCAAAGACCACGTCATCCGTCGCGAGCTTCGTCTCCAACCCGGCGACCTGGCTGATGCTTCCCAAGTCAAGACCAGCAAGGCAGCTCTAATGAACCTTGGCTACTTTGGGTCTGTAGAAGTGCACCCACGGTCGACCCCAGAGGCTGGCTTTAAGGACCTCGATGTTGAGGTAGAAGAGACCCTCACTGGGCAACTTCTTTTTGGCGCAGGTGTCTCCAGTACGGACAGCATCGTCGGTACGGTTGAGATGTCTCAGACCAACTTCGACCTCTTTGGCTGGCCATCCTTCAGAGGTGGCGGGCAGCGCTTTCGTCTGCGGGCCGAGGCAGGCTCCAGTCGCTCCAACTTTACCTTGGCATTTACCGAGCCGTGGATGTTTGATCGTCAGCTTCGTTTCGACACCGAGCTCTGGCTACGGGAGACCAGCGCAAACCGTGAGTACGATCAGCGCAGTATCGGCAACAGCTACAAACTGACTCGCGCCATGAGCACGCCATTTTGGCGTCAGTCCGTCGGATATCGCCTCGAGCAGATCGAG
>DMTJ01000080.1:6582-12498 GCA_003477185.1 Lentisphaeria bacterium | reverse complement strand
GCATCACGCCGCCGGACTTGCGCATCGACGCTTGTCGATTATCGACCTGAGCGAGGCTGGGCGCCAGCCGTTGTTCAACGAGGACCGAAGCCTGGCCTTGGTCGCCAACGGCGAGATTTACGGGCATTGCGAACTCCGCAAAGACTTGGAGGCTAAGGGCCACCGGTTTGCGTCAGGAAGCGATAGCGAGTGCTTGTTGCACCTCTATGAGGAGTATGGCGAGAAAATGGTGGAACGCCTGAATGGGATGTTCGCTTTTGCGATCGTGGAGGTGCAGACCGGACGGCTGTTTCTGGCGCGAGACCGGCTGGGCCAGAAGCCACTCTTTTACGCGGTGAAGGGCGATCGCATTGCCTTTGCCAGCGGCCCACGGGCACTGGCGACGCTGCCGTGGGTGGATCGCACCTTGGATCCGCAGGCCATCTACGACTACCTGGAGATGCAGTATGTCCCGGGCCCAAGGACCATTTATTGCGGAGTTCGCAAACTGCTGCCGGGGCATTCGGCGCTGTGGCAGGGGCAAGAGCTGACGCTGCGCAGCTACTGGGATCCGGGTGCTGCGCGGGCGCCGTTTCAGGGCAGCTTCGCCGATGGCAAGGCTGCGTTGCGCGAGACGATGGGCCGGGCTGTCGAACGACGCATGGTGGCGGATGTTCCGCTGGGAATGTTCCTGAGCGGCGGCGTGGATTCGAGCGTGATCTGCGCGCTGGGCCAAGAAGCCTCGGTGCGGCCGGTGCAGACCTTCTCGCTTGGGTTCCCCGAGCGCAAGTATGATGAGCGCGAGTACGCGGCGCAGGTGGCGCAACATCTTGGGACCGACCATCATTTTCTGGAGGTGTCGCCGGATGATTTCTCGCGACTCCCTACGATCTGCGCAGACTTTGAGGAGCCGTTCGCCGATGCCAGCATGCTGCCCACCTGGCTGCTGAGCCAGTTTACGCGCCAACACGTGACCGTGGCGCTAAGCGGTGACGCGGCTGATGAATTGTTTGCCGGGTACTATCGCTACGCGGTAATGAAGATGGCGCAGAACTTCAATCTGGTCCCGGGCTCGCTGCGCGGGCCGCTGACCGCTGCGGGACTCGCAATCCTGCCGCCTAAGCGAGAGGAGCGCACGTTCTTTGGCCGGCTGCGCCGGATTGTGGAGATCGCGGGCCCGACGGATGCGGCGCGCTACTTGCAGTTGATCTCGCGGTTTCGCGATGCGCAAAAGGGTGCAATTCTGGGTGCAAACTTCGCGGATGCGGGCCTGCGGCCTACGGGCGAGTGGCTGGGCAGCAGCTGGAATGGTGCGGATGGCGATGGCCTGGCCGCGATGGCGCTCGATATGCACACGTACTTACCAAATGACATTCTGGTAAAGGTGGACCGGGCCTCAATGGCCCATGGGCTGGAGGTACGCAGCCCGTTTCTGGATCCAGAAGTGGTCGAACTGGCGCTGTCGATGCCGTTCGACTGGAAACTGAACGGGCGCACGCGCAAGCACATCTTGGTGGAGTCGTTTCGGGATAAGCTGCCCGCGGCAATCTTTGCGCGGGGCAAGATGGGCTTTGGTGTGCCGGTGGCGCGCTGGTTCCGCGGCGCCTGGGAAAAACCGCTCCGCGATCATTTACTGGGCGGCCAGTTGATTCGTGAGGGCTGGCTGGATGAGGCAGGCGTGCAGGCGCTCATTGACCAGCATGTCGGGATGAAGGCGGATACGAGCTATTCGCTGTTCGCGCTGCTGATGCTGGAGCTGTGGCTCGCAGGCTCTGAGGCGGTTTAGCGGGCCGGTTACAGGCTCACGCGAGCTCAAGCCACGTTGGGGCTGAGAAAATTCGGACTAATAAGTCCAACCTACATCAAGCGGGGACAATGGTCAGCGATGGGCTAACTACCGAGACTCGAGCCAAGATTTGAGTTGGGCGAGTTCAGCCTCCGTGAGGACGGAGGCCTGGTAGGCTTCTTTGGATAGGCCAAGCTTCTCGAGGTACTTTTCCTTGTACTTGCCAGGTGGCATGTATTCGTCTTCGACGACTTCGACAAGGACGTCTTCGAGGTCGGCAAGTATGGACTCTAGGTCCGGATAGGCGACTTCTGCGGTCTTGCTCTCGCCATGCTGGCCGTGGCAGGGGAAGCAGCCCTTCCTGATGATCCGCTCGATCTCCACCTCAGCGGCGCACACCCAAAGGGTGGCGAACAAGAAGACGAGAAAAATCCGGGTCATCACAACCTCGCAGGGGGAGAGTGGTGTGGCAAGGGTCGGAGTCGAACCGACGACACAGGGATTTTCAGTCCCCTGCTCTACCAACTGAGCTACCCCGCCATGTGGTACACCCGGGAGGACTCGAACCTCCAACCTTCTGGTTCGTAGCCAGACACTCTATCCAATTGAGCTACGGGTGCACAGTTGTGAGCCGCATAACCTAGGCGCGGTCCAAGAAGGGTCAAACCGTTCTCTTTCACTCTCTCGAAAAATGTTGATCGCTGCCCTGCCGAAAGGGCGCCGGAATTCCAGCATTGCAGGGCCATCGCTGCCCGGTACTGTACGCGTTTGCCTTATTTCCCCTTATAACGTGTAGACCCGCAATGCCTGAAGAAAGTATTACAGCTTCAGAATCCACTCGCTCTTATCATATCTGGACCATGGGGTGCCAGATGAATGAGGCGGACTCGCGACGCGTGGCGTCGGAGTTGGAACATCTGGGCTATCAGCCGAGCGATGCGCCGGAAGAGTCGGATCTGGTGATTCTCAATACCTGCGTGGTCAAACAGCAGGCAGAAGACCGAATCTATGGCCGGCTGGGGTCGCTCAAGACAGCCAAGGAGCGGCGTCCAGATATGACGCTGGCGTTGATGGGCTGCTTCGTGGGCGTGAAGGAAGCGCCGCGGCTGCAAAAGACTTTTCCGTTTGTCGATGTGTTCATGCCGCCCTCGGACTCCGGGCCGCTGCTGGACTATTTGCAGCAGACGAAGCTGTATGACGGAGCGTTGGAAGCGGAGGCGCAGGATCGCAACTTGCGGGACTTGGTGCAGGACGCGGACTTGCTGCTGCCGATCGAGCAGCGCAAGGCCAATGCAATCTCGGCCCATGTTCCGATCGTGCTGGGTTGCTCGCACGCATGCTCTTTCTGTATCATCCCGTATCGTCGGGGCCGCGAGCGCAGTCGCGAACGCCAAGACGTGCTACAGGAAGTGCGGCTGTTGGTCGACCAGGGCGTCAAAGAGATCACGCTGCTCGGGCAGATTGTGGATCGCTACGGCCTAGAGCTTGATGCGCCGACGACATTGGCGCGGTTGCTGCGAGATGTCCACGAGATTGAGGGCCTGGAGCGGATTCGCTTTCTCACCAGCCACCCAAACTGGATGACCGATGAATTGCTCGACGCGGTGGCAGAGCTGCCACGCGCTATGCCGCATCTGGAAGTGCCGATTCAGGCCGGGAATGACGAAGTGCTCGAAGGCATGCGTCGCGGCTATACGGTAGATGATTTTCGCCGATTGACGGACCGGATCCGCAGTCGGATTCCGGATGCGGCGATCAATACCGACATCATCGTCGGCTTTCCCGGAGAAACCGACGCGCAGTTCGAGGACACATGCAATGTCTGCCAAGAGATTGGGTTCGACAAGATTCATCTCTCGAAGTACTCCGAGCGTCCCAAGACCGTCGCGGCGCGATTCCATCCTGACACAGTTAGTGAGAAGGACAAGACCCGGCGCTGGCATCAGCTGGACGGGATCCAACGGGAACTGCTTGCAGTCAAGCAACAGCAGACTGTGGGCGAGACCGTGGAGGTGTTGATCGACCGACACGCCAAGGGCCGACCTGGCGGGCGTACGCCACACAATAAGCTAGTTTATATCGATGCCGAGCCGCATGAATCACTGCTCGGCCAAACGCGTGCGGTGACCATTCATCACGCCACGCCCTACTCCATGATCGGTTCTTTGGCAGGAGCACACGCCTGATTTTATGTATACGTTTCTTGTAGCAATCGCCGCCGCAACTGCGGCATACGCAATTGGTCACTCGATCGAGTGGGGGCCCACCTTTGCAGTTCTAACCTTTATTGGCGTGCTGATTTACTGTTTCCGCAAGTTCGGCAAGAAACTCCAGGCTGTGGTCGAAGAGGCGCAGCAGATTGTGTTGGGAGGGCGCGCCGAAGTTGAGAAGCTGATTCAGCGCGCGCAATCCAAGCCGATGGGCTCGCAGAAGATGTTGGAAGAGAAGGCCGAGAAGATGATCGCCGACTCGGTCCGCACGGCGCTCATTTCGCTTGACACCGCCGAGCCACTATTCAAGTGGGTCGCAATGGGCAAACGCCAGATTAGCACGGTCAAGATGCAGTGGCTCTATCAAATCAAGGCCTTTGACGAGGCGGACCCCTTGATGGCGAAGGCATTTGAAATGGATCCATTGGTGATCGCCATGAAGATGGCCCGCGCCTACATGAAGGATGCGGACGCAGATCTGGAGCCGCTGTTCAAGCGTGGCACTCGCAAGTTCAAGGGGGACAAGGGGCTGATCCTGTACTCTCTGATGGCCTGGGTAAACCTCAAGCGTAAGAACAATGAGCGGGCGCTGGAGATTCTGGTCCAAGCCAAGGAACGAACGGAGAGTACCGTAATTCGGAAGAACTGGGAGCATGTGGTAAACAACAAAGTGCACATGTTCTCCAACGCCGGACTTGGCGATGCCTGGTATTCATTGCATCTTGAGAAACCGCCGCGGCAGAAAGCCGGTAAGGGGCAGCTGAAAAGCCACCCCATGTACGGACGCGGCAAACGTCGATTTGTCTAGCTAGACGGAAAGGGGGCCATTGTGCGCGTACTGGTCACTGGCATTATAGCCGGAATTGAGGATAAGAAGGCCATTCGTGAAGTGGTTGAGCTGGGCAAGGATGATGGTCTCGATATCGCAACCTATGACCTGATTGATTCGCTGGAGAGCACCGGCGGCAAGAAGCTTCATCGGCTACTCGGCACGACAAACTACCTCTTTGAGGTGCTGCGCGAACGCGAGTACAGAAAGATGGGCTTCCAGATGGAGCGCGATAATGTCAAAGACGCGATCATCCGTGCGCCTGCGACCGTCGAATGGAAGCGGATCAATTTTAAGCTGAAGGACCATGAAGAGATCGCTGAGTTTATCCAGCCAGATGTGGTGGTCACGCTGATTGATGCGGAATGGCTGATTCAGGAACGCTTCAAGCACCCCGAGGTGCAGACCGAGTTCTTCCAGATCATTCAGCAGCAGAACCACACGATCAATGAGATCCTAGGCTGGATGAACGAAGAAGTGAGCCTAAGTGAAGATTGGGCGCGGCATTTCGGCGTGCGCCACTACGTGATTCCGCTGGGTCAGGATCCGGAGAGTATTTACAAGCTCGTCAAATACGGGGATGTCCCCTCTTTCTACGTGTCCTACTCCATGACGCACTCCGAACCCGCCGAGCGCGAAGAGATCAACGCGGTGATCAATCGCTTGACCAAATATGGCCTGGTGATCGATCCACAGGCGATCGAGATTGGCTTTAATTTCGAGAATGCCAAGGATAAACAGGCGACCTTCAGCCACACGGTGCACCGTGACCTGCATTGGTTTGTCGGGAAAGTGGACGCGGTGGTCGCGATTCATCCCTATGCCAAACGACCGCCAATGTCGACCGGAATGATGGATGAGCTTGGCCATGCCCGAGACTATCTTAAGAAGCGGTACATGATCTATCCGCCCAATCATCTCAGCCCATTCACGACCGACAGCTATATCGAGCCTGGGCACGTGTTTGCCGACCCCGAGGAATTCTTCCTCTGCTTGGAAAGTGAAGGGTACCGCCCTCTCGGCGAATAGCACCCGATGAAGAGCACAAGACCCACGGTGCTCGTCCTCGCACTCGAACGCCTCGATCGAGACATCCGCATCCAGAAGCAGAT
>DMTJ01000080.1:0-6496 GCA_003477185.1 Lentisphaeria bacterium | reverse complement strand
GGCTACGACTTCGTCCAGCTTGAACAGCGCAAGTGGAGTGGCTGCATTTTTTGGGTATCTGCTAAAATTCAAGCCACTGGCTACGCTCCTTTCTCCCACCTTCGCATGCGGCTGGCGTTTTACGTATCGAGTATCGCGAAATTGGACAGGCAAGACCTGATCGTATGCAACAACGTTGAATCGCTTCCGATTGGACTCTACCTGAAGCGAAAATGGGGCTGCCGATTACTTGCCGATTTGCATGAGTACGCAGCGGCAGGGCATCGCCATGCAGCGAAGCGAGATCGAGCCATCCGGCTGTGCCGCGACTGCTTTCCGCATATTGACCAAGCGCTGACGGTCAGTCATGGACTGGAAAAATTATATAAAGACGATTTTTCCTTAGACTGCAAGGTCGTCCCCAATGTGCCCTATCGTCACCCAGGGCCACACTCGCCATGCTGCGTGGATCGACCGCCATTTCGAATGGTCTGTCACGGAATCTGCGCAGCCGGTCGAGGTCTATTGGAGCTTCTGGAGCTGGCAGCCCTCTTGGAGAACTCGTGGTCCTTAACGCTCATGCTGGTGCCACCTGAGAGCAATCGCGGGTCCACAACCTACGACCTTATCGTGGGGCGGGCCGCAGCCCTGAAAAATGTGGAAATTCGACCACCCGTCCCAGCGGATCAGGTCGTCTCAGAGATTTCGAAGTATGACGCAGGCGTTTACCTGATGCCTGGCGATTCGCTGAACAAGATCCATGCGATGCCCAACAAGTTCTACGACTTTATACAGGCTGGTCTTGCGGTGTTTGTGGGCCCTGATCTGCTTGAGATGGCAGAATTTGTAAGCTCAAACAGCTGTGGACTCGTCTGTGAGGCGCATAGCCCCACGAGCATGGCTAGCTTGCTAGCTTCAATTGACTCCGAGCGTCTTCTTGCGCTCAAGGCTGGGTCTCGAGCTACGGCGGCGCAGTGGTGCCACGAAGTCCACGAAGACAGATTGCTCGACTACGCGCTGACTCTCTGCAGACCTGAGAGTTCTGCGGGCTAAATCAGCCTCCCCAATCAAAGGTACCGAGTCACAATGCGGGTCAGAGCTCGCGACAAATGCCTTGGTGGAGCAGGAGCTTTTGGGCGGGGATCGCAATATGCGTGTGGCTGAGTTCGAGCAGGCCGTGGTCGACCAAGGCTGAGGCGCTGTCGGGCAGCAGCTCGGCGACTGTGAAGCCGGTGCGCTGGTGAAAGGCATCGCGCTCCCAGCCTCCGACTAGGCGCAGGCCGGTGCAGAGAATCTCGTGGGCTCGGTCGCGCGTTGAGATGGTATCTGCCTCGGGGTGCTCAGCGGCTAACCAGCGGGCGAGGTCGGGGAGATTGCGCCAACGAGTCTCCCCGTCGAACCAACAGGCACTGGGGCCAGCGCCAGCGAAGCTGCCGCCACGCCAGATGTCGACGTTGTGGCGACACTCCGCGCCGGGAAGGGCGAGGTTGGAGATCTCGTAGAGCTGGAGGTCGATGGCGGCCAAGGCTTCGACGCCGTGCGTCCAGAAGTCGGCCATGCGGTCATCGTCTGCCGCCTCTGCGCCGCGATCAGCAAGCGGCGTGAAGGGCTCGATCGAGAGCGCGTACATGGAGACGTGGTCGGGTGCGAACTCCGCAACTGCAGCAACGTCGGCAGCCCATTCGGCTAGGGTTTGGTCCTGGGCGCCGTAGATGAGGTCGCAATTCATGTGTGCGAAGTTCGCACTGCGAATGCGCTCGACTGCTTTGCGGACGAGCTTGGCTGCGCCGGGTCGCCCGAGGGCCTTGCGGGTGCGGTCGTTGAGGCTCTCGACACCAAGGGAGATGCGGTTGACGCCGTGGTCCTGCATGATCTTGAGGCGGTCGGGCGTGAGCGAGAGGGGGTTGCCCTCCATGGTGAATTCGCAGTCGGCGGCGAGGGTGAAGTGGGTGTGAATCTGGCGCAGGAAGCGCTGGAGTTCGCTGACGGTGAGGTGGGTGGGGGTGCCACCACCGACAAAGATAGCGTCGAGCGGCACTGCCTGCGGGGCGAACTCCGCAAATTCGGCGTCCACGCGCTGGAGGTAGCGCTCGCGCTGGATGTCGCTGCCACCAGCCAGGGTGTAGAAGGCGCAGTAGTCGCAGCGCACGGCGCAGAAGGGGACGTGGACGTAGAGGGAGGCGAAGGGCTGGGTCACAGGGCGGCTCGGATGGTGGCGAGGTCGATGTGCTGGCGGATGGCGGCACGCACTGCAGTGGGGCTGAGATCGCTCAGCTCGGGCAGGTAGCCGAGGATGGGGCACTGGGTGAGGGCCTGGACGTAGAGCGGGTTGCTGGCCTCTGGCTGTGTGCGTTGCGAACTCCGCAAAAGCTGGTCCATGGTGCGAGCCGGGGGAAGGGGCCCGGTGTAGCGGTTGAAGATGATGCCAGCGACGGTGAGGCCGAGCTGCCGGGCACAGCGGACGGTCATGACGGTGTGGTTGATGGCGCCCAGACCGGCTGGGGCGATGATGAGCAGGGGCAGCTGGAGGGTAGCTGCGAGGTCCGCAACTGTGGTTTCATGGGCGATGGGGGCGAAGAGGCCGCCAGCGCCTTCGACGAGGAGTCGCTGATAGGGCAGGGCGTCGCGGCCGGCGAGCAGGGCGGGCAGGGTGAGTTCGCGCCCCTCGAGCCGCGCCGCGAGGTCGGGGGTGACGGCGTGCGGCAGGCTGTACGGGCAAATTGCGGACTCCGCGTCCGGAACACCGGAGAGGGCCTTGAGTCTGGCACTGTCGGCGTCTGGCTGGCCACAAAGCGCACCAGATTGCACGGGCTTCCAGATGCCAAGATCCAGACCGTCTTCACGCAGGCAGCCGACTATGCCACCGGTAAGGATGGTCTTTCCGACTTCGGTGTCGGTGGCGGTAATGAACAGCCCTGGTTGGGGCATGGCGTATCTGCTACTGCATGACCATGCCGCCATCGACGGTCAGGGTTTGACCGGTGATGTAGGAGGCGGCAGGTGAGACGAGAAAGGAGACGGCAGCAGCGATGTCTTCGGGACTGCCAGGACGGGCCAGCGGGATGTGGGTGAGGAAGGCCTCGCGCTGTTCGTCGGTGAGTTCGTCGGTCATCTCGGTGGCGATGTAGCCGGGGGCCACGGTGTTCACGGTGATGTTCCGCGCAGCAAGCTCCTTGGCAGCAGCCTTGCCGAGGCCGATGAGACCAGCCTTGGAGGCGGAGTAGTTCGCCTGGCCAGCATTGCCGGTGAGGCCGACGATAGAGGAAATGTTGACGATGCGACCGCTGCGGGCTTTCATCATGGGCCGGCTGACTGCTTTGATACAGTTGAAGGCACCGCGCAGATTGATGTTCATGACGGTGTCCCAGTCGTCCTGCTTGAGACGCACGAGCAGGTTGTCGCGGGTGACGCCGGCATTGTTCACGAGGATGTCGATGCGGCCGTGGCTCTTGCTGATCTGCTTGACCATAGCGTCGATTTCTGCGGACTCCGCAACGTTGGCAAGATGACTCTCGATGGTGAGGCCGTCGACAGCAAGCTCGTCGATGGCCGCTTGGGCTGGTTCGGGTCGAACGCTGACGATGATGACGCGGGCGCCCTGGGCTGCGAGCGAGCGTGCGATTCCTTTGCCGATACCGCGGGAACCGCCGGTAACGATTGCGACTTGATCTGTGAGGTCCATGGTGAGACTCCTAAATTACCATTGAATGAGGCTGGCGCCCCAGGTGAGGCCAGCTCCGAACGCGACCAGCAGGAGATAGTCGTCTTGTTTTACGAGGTCGTTGCGCACCAGTTCATCGAGGGCGATAGGAATGGTAGCCGCTGAGGTGTTGCCATACTTTGGCAGGTTGATGTAGGCCCGGTCTTCGGGGAGCCGCAGGCGCTTGGCCACGCTGTTGATGATACGGACGTTAGCCTGATGGGGCACGAGCCAGCGGACCTGGTCGATGTCGATGGGGCTGTGGGCAAGGGCCTCGAGTGCGGCGCTGGCCATGGTGTTGACGGCAAGCTTGAAGACTTCCTGGCCGGACATGGCGAGGTAGTGCAGCTTCTGGTCGATGACTTCCTGGCAGATCGGGTAGGCAGAGCCGCCTGCGGGGATATGCAGGATGTCAGTATGGGCACCGTCGCTTCCCATCTTGGAGCTAAGGTAGTGGTTCTGGTCTGGCGCACAGGCTTGAAGAACTGCAGCACCGGCTCCGTCACCGAAGAGGACGCAGGTGCTGCGGTCATCCCAGTTCATGATGGAGGATAGCTTCTCGGCACCAATGATCAGGGCATTACGCACCATACCGGAACGAATCAGGGCGGCGCCGATGTCCAGGATGTAGAGAAAGCCCGAACAGGCTGCTTCTACGGAGAAGCAGGTGGCATTTACGGCACCGATGCGCTGCTGGACGAAGCAGGCGGTGTTGGGAAAGATTTTATCCGGGGTGATCGTGGCTACGATGATGAGCTCTACTTCTTCGGGAGTCATGCCCGCGGCATCAAGCGCGCGCTCGGCGGCAGCGGCGCCGAGAGCGCTGGTGGGCTCATCGTCTGCCGCGAAGTGACGTTGCTCGATGCCTGTTCGGGTCCGAATCCAGTCATCGGTGGTGTCGACGATGGTTTCGAGCTCTTTATTGGTTACGACTCGCTCGGGGAGATAGGAGCCGGTGCCGGTGATGCGCACGCCGATTGCTTCCATGGCTAAATGTCCTGGGTTTTATTCATGCGTCAGTAAGTGTTGTCCAGTCGATCAGGCTGCTGCGGTCACCGATCAATTGGTTGAATCCGGAGTTGACCATATCCGTTGAGATACGGATAGCATTGCATATGGCCCGCGGGGAGGAGGAGCCATGGGCAATGATGCAGATGCCATTGGTTCCCATCAGGGGAGCGCCACCGTACTCTTCATGGTCGAGAATTTCTTTGAGCTCGACAAAGGCGTTCTTGGACAGCCAAGCGCCGGCTTTGCGAATGGTGGTCTTGTTGAGGCTCATTTTGAGCGAGCCGATCAGGCTTTTGGCCATGCCTTCGCAGGTTTTGAGTACGATGTTGCCGACGAAGCCATCGCAAACGACGACGTCAGCCTTGTCGAAAAAGAGGTCACTGCCTTCGATGTTGCCGACGAAATTGATCGGCATGCTCGCCAGCATTTTGCGGGTGGCCCTGGCAAGCTCGTTGCCCTTGTCGTCTTCCTCGCCAATGTTCAGTAGGCCAATGCGGGGAGACTTGATTCCTAGGACGACCTTGGTGTAGGTCTCGCCGAGGATTGCGTATTGGGCAAGATGGATGGGTTTGCATTCGACGTTGGCACCGATGTCGAGGACGGTGAAGAAGCCTTCGGGCCCGGGAAAGACGCTGGCAATAGCGGGGCGCTCGATGCCAGCAGCCATACGGGTATGAACGACCATGCTGGCGACGGCAGCACCTGTGTTGCCAGCGCTGACAACTCCGTCAGCCAAGCCATCCTTGACCAGTCTAGCAGCTACGGCGATGGATGAATCTTTCTTCTTGCGCAGCGCGATCGTGGGGCTCTCACACATATCGACGACGGAATCAGAATGAACAATCTCGAGCTTCTCGTGATCGGGTGAGAGACCGCAGGCCTTAAGCGAGGCGACCAGAAGGTCGGTCTGGCCCACGAGCAGGTAGCGATCTACCGCGTAGCCAGACTCGAGAGCAAGCTTCACACCAGCAATGTTATTCTCTGGGGCGAAATCACCGCCCATGACATCAAGGGCTATTCTCACAGGTCTAACCCATCCAGGCCGGACCAAGCGCCGGCAGTGTCGACGATTGGAATACAGTCGCATGCTTTCTGATTCAGATTCACACCACAGGTGCCGCAGAGGCCCTTGCAGTCGTTGTCACAGAGGCTCTTCGACGGAAAGGCGATGAGCAGGTCTTCGCGCAGTTGCTCGAGCAGGTCTAGCTCTTCCTCGAGCTCCCGGATAAAATGCGAGACGTCGGCCGCGACTTCTGTGGGGACGGCGCCTAGACAACGGTCGCAGGTTCCACAAAAGCGCACCTGAGCGGTGCCCTGGACCAAGGCGCCTTCGCTGAGGAGTGCACAGCGGAGATCATAGCTGACGGGCTCCAGGTCACGAATCATCTCGTCTTGACTGAGCTCGAGAATGCTGGGGGCGAGGAGGCCACGAAAGGTCTCACCGTCTTCGGTGAGGCGACTGACGGTAATGCGGAGCGTTTTAGAGAGAATTGGGGTGGTCATGATGGACCTCCCAATGCTTCGCGCAGGGCGAGTATGGCATAGGACGTGACTAGCTCGGGAAGGGCCTCGAAGTAGCGACCGTTCTCGTTGAGCCAGGAGCCGTCCTCGCGCTGGAGGCTGATGATCTGCGTCACGAGCTCCTGCCGCCAGAGGCGGTCTCCCTGCGGGGTCTGAATGGTGTCTGAGCCATAGGCATTGAGGGCCTTGGCCATGGTGAGGTAATAATAAAAGAGGCCAGCGTCTCCTTTGGCAGGTTCTTCAAGAACAGTGTAGTGGTGCTGAATGTAGCGCATGGCGCCCCTG
>DMTJ01000459.1:1004-2512 GCA_003477185.1 Lentisphaeria bacterium | reverse complement strand
CGATCCACGCGGCTCGCTGGTCCCGTCTTGAATCCTAGCCACCGCCACTAAACCAATCCCGAATTGACCAACTTCCAAAAACAGTTCAGCCGACGCTCCAGAAGATCGGGAGGTTGATCACAACGAGAAATAGTTGCACCCGTTCGGTTTTACGCATCGCTCAAGTTCCGGGCAGCCAGCCGCGCCGAAGGGTCTCGTAGAGCAGAATGGTCGTAGCCTGGGCCACGTTTAGTGATTCCGCCTGCCCGGGCATCGGGATGGTCACGCGGGCTCCGGGCAGGTCGCCCACGCCATGCGCCTCGCCGCCAATCACCAGCGCACCACCGCGTGGGTCAAACGCGGCATCCATGCACCGGGCACCTTCGTGAGGATCGGTCAGCCAAAGGCGCCCATCGGGAAACCGAGTCTGCCATTCCGCCACGGATTGCAGCTTAAATAGGGTTAGTGAGAACTGCGCGCCCATTCCAGCGCGGATTGTCTTGGGCGAGTATGGATCGCAGGAGCCGTCAGTCACGCAGACACTGCGGAGTCCGCAAGCCCAGGCGGTGCGGAGGATAGTCCCCATATTTCCTGGGTCGCCGACACCATCAAGAATAAGCGTGTAGGGCTCTGGCGAGGGCAGCTCGCTGGCATAGGCGTAGCGCATCACTGCCAGAATTCCCTGGGCGTTCTGCGTCGTGCTGACGGTTGCAAATTCCGCAACGCTGCAGCGATGGATCCGCTCGGCGGAGATGCTGCGGGGGGCCTCAAAGCCCTCGGCCAAGACGACAAACTCAACCGCTTTGCCAGCGTGGATAAAGGCCTCTTCGCAGCAGCGTTGGCCTTCGACTAGGAACAGCCCTTCCTTGCGGCGGCTGCGGCGATCATGGAGGCGCCGGATTAGGGATCCTTGGCGGCGAGTAAGCGCATTCATGGGCAGTAAGTCGGTCGTGGGTTCATAGGTCGAACTGTACGCCGATCCGCGAACTCTGGCACAGAAGGCGCAGTCCCGAACAGCTACCATTCTACAGGACCGTCGAATAGATTGTCTTCCGGCTCCATCGAATTGAAAACCTTCGTCATCTTTGTGCGGGCAGTAGCAGTGCTTGGCACGGGTATTGCCTCAGCGCCCTACTACGCATCAACCGTGTGGATCACTTAGCGAGAAGGACTGTTACCATGCCCGCGCTAACGCTCAATCTATTGAACTTTCACGACGAACGAATCCGAGCGCCGCACCTGACTTGTTTCGCCTTCTTCCTTGCCTTTGTGGTCTGGTTTAGCCCGACTTTCGCCCATCGACTCTTTCCCTTACTAAATCGGGAAAATTTCCGCTGCCTTTCGGCGTTTTTTACAAGCCCCGTGGCCTGCGCTTTGGCGCAAGCCCAGCTTGTGGTGCCTATGAAGTGATCTGAGGCGCCTTGCTTTTTGCGGCGAGTCAGTCCGATTACGTACATGTCCTTCCGCACAAAAAGATCGCCTTCCGGCACCGTCACTCAGTTGGTTGAGTCCTTTCGCAATGACGAGGG
>DMTJ01000459.1:0-970 GCA_003477185.1 Lentisphaeria bacterium | reverse complement strand
GGGCAGGCCAAAATCAACGAGGACATTCGCCGCGACGTCGCCAAAGTCGTCGAAACCCGCCTGTATCACGAACCAGAACTGCTTGAACGGCCACTGAGGCCAGAGGCCGCCTGTTAGGTTGATCGTATCGTCAACACTGTCCAGCATTATGGAACATCGCCCCCCAGGCGCAAACGCCGCGCCCATCAAGACAACACCAGCTCGGAGGCGATTGATGGCGTGTTGTCCGACAAAATCGACCATACCCACAGCACTACCTTGGGCCCCGAGCTTCTAGCCTTGCACGCCTGGAAGCAGCTGAATATGCCCGGTCTGCTGGAGACGCTCGGCTTCAACCAAGCACAATGTGACGCCGCCGCCGTCAGGGTCGTTAACAGACTCGTGGCCCTCTGCAGCGATTATTTCATGCAAACCTGGCTGACCACCAGTTCCCTCGCCGACCTGCTCGGCAGCGACATCTTGAACTTTGCCGATGACCGCGACTATCGCATCGGCGATAAGCTCCTGGCGGCCAAAGACAAGATCGAAGACCACCTTCCACACGCCCAAAAAGAACCCTTCAACCTCCAGCGCACTATCATCCTCTACTACCTGACAAATACGCACTTCGCGGGTGTCTGCGCCAAGAATCCAAAAGCCAAGCGCGGCAAGAACAAGCAGAAGCGCAACGACTGCCCACAGGTCGTTGTCGGCATGGTCTTCGACGAATTTGGCTTCGAACTGGCACACCAGACCTTCAGCCGTAACACCCGGGACTCGACCACACTCACGTTCTTGGTAAACACCCTCAAAAAGCTCACCGATAGCGATCAGGAGTTGGCCGACGCCAAGCCCATTGTCGTCGTCGATGCTGGCATCGCGACCATAGACAACCTGCGGCGACTGCGTGAAGAAGGTTTTAGTTGCCTCGTCAATGCCAGTCACCAACAGCGAGAGGTCTAGGCCGATCATTTTCGCGACGATAGCGGCT
>DMTJ01000418.1 GCA_003477185.1 Lentisphaeria bacterium | reverse complement strand
GCTCGTCCAGAATCTTGAAGCTGGCAAGAAGCAGACCCTCGTGACGTTTGGCACCAGTTTGACCAAGATCGGGGCCTGGGTACCGCAACTCGCCACGGTTCTCGAGCAGCACTACCCGGACCTGGCGAATGTGATCAACGGTGCGCAGGGTGGTGCGAACTCCGCATGGGGCGTTGGCGCGCTTGAGAAGAAGGTGCTGCAGCACAAGCCGGATACGGTCTTGATTGAGTTCGCGGTCAACGATGCCGTTGCCAGCCGCAAGACCACGGTGGATATGGCCCAGGCCAACCTGGAGGACATAATCACGCGCCTGCTGAAGCTCAACTCAAACTGCGAGATCATTCTGATGGTGATGAACCCGCCAGCCGCGGATACGCGGTTGAAGCGACCGAATCTGCCAGCCTACAATCAGATGTACCGAGACGTGGCCAAGGCACGGGGCTTCCAGCTGATCGATCACTATCCGGTCTGGGAGAAGCTCCTCCGCGAGGATCCGCTGGCATTCTTCCGCTACATGCCGGACACCATTCACCCGGTTCGCGAGGGGGCGCTCAGTGTGATCACGCCGACGATGCTGTGGGAGTTGGGGATCCCCGATGGAGATCCGCGTCAGAGCAATGCCAGCCCCTGTTGGGATTACTTGTTTCACGTGATGGACAAGGATCGATCGCGCGATGTTTCCCGTGACGAGTTCCATATCTACTGGGGACACTCATTCAAGCGGCAAGATGCGAATCGCGATGGGATCCTGCAGCCGGAAGAGCTGCTGCCAGCCGGACTCTTCGGTTGCTTCGATACGAACAACGACGGCAAGGTGGCGACGAACGAGTATCGCGCGGCCTATGACTGGCACTTCGCGCACCACGACAAGAATCAAGACGGTCGTGTGTTCAAAGGCGAACTGTGGGGCCGGCCCAAGCCATGACCGGCCGGCAAGTAAGGTCTCCCCAATCACGCGACATTGAATTTGTTTATGCGTCGTAAGCTCAACCAATTGGGTAAAACCCACCACAACTAAGGCTCCGTTGCCCTTGCATCGAGCGGTGATGCAAGGCAATGTCTGAGCCGGTGATCAACCAAGGTCGAAATTCTGAATTCATAACTACCAGAAGGAACGCATGAAATCTACACACGACGGGCTAATCAAGCCGCTTACTCATCTGCTTCGGGCCGCCCTCGTTACGGCGGCGCTCTCATTCACAGCCATGGCGGATGTGAAGCTGGCAGGACTGTTCACGGACAACATGGTGATCCAGCGCGAGACGCAGGCCGCGGTCTGGGGCTGGGCGGAGGCTGGCGAAGCGGTGTCGGTCGCGGGAAGCTGGGGTGAGACCGCAAACACGACCACAGATGCCGCTGGCAAATGGAAGGTGGCCCTCCAAACCCCGGTCGCTGGCGGCCCACATACGATCACTGTCACGGGTAAGAATAAGATCCAGCTACAGAACGTGCTGTCTGGTGATGTGTGGTTGTGCTCTGGGCAGTCGAACATGCAGTGGACGGTCGCACAGTCGGCCAATGCCGATGAAGAAGCTGCCACTGCAAACTACTCGCAGATCCGACATCTAACGGTGGGGCGCAACTCGGCAGCCGAAGCGGCAGCCGACTCCAAGGGGAACTGGACGATATGCTCGCCGGCTACGGTTAAGAACTACTCGGCCACGGCCTACTTCACCGGGCGCGAGCTTCATCAGAACCTGAATGTCCCGATCGGCCTGCTTACCTCTGCGTGGGGCGGAACTTGTGTGGAAGCTTGGACGAGTTGGGCGGAGCAAGCGGACGATACCTTTGCTCAACAGCGCAAAGCTGGGCTGGATGCGCAGGCCAGTAAATATTCTCCTGAAGAAGCTCAGGCTCGCTACGACCAGCAAGTAAAGGGATGGCAGAAAAAGGCCACAGCGGCCAAGGCCCAGAAGAAGCGGGCCCCTCGCCGTCCGCGGCTCCAAACCGATCCACGCTTGAATCAGAACTACCCTGGCAATCTATACAACGGTATGATTCACCCACTGCTCTCCTTTGCGATCAAGGGGGCCGTCTGGTATCAGGGCGAATCGAATGCGAAAAGTCTGAAATCTGCCCATCACTACCGGGTGCAACTGGATCGCATGATTCGCAATTGGCGTCAGGATTGGGGGCAGGACTTTCCGTTCTACGCGGTTCAACTTCCCAACTTTAAGCAGGCTCAGGTGCAGCCAGTGGAACTGGACAACATCTGGCCGGTGATCCGCGAGAGCTTTGTCCATGTGGCTCAGAACACACCCGATGCTGCCACCTGCACCATGATCGACGTCGGGGAGGCCAAAAACATCCACCCCAAGAACAAGCAGGATGTTGGCCGTCGCATGGCCTCGACGATTCTCAACAAGACCTACGGGAAAGGGACACCCACGACTCCGTTTATGAAGTCGTTCACGGTTGAAGGTCGCAAGATTGTCATCCGATTCGACTACACCGGCTCAGGACTGATGGCCAAGGGCCGAGAGCTGAAATCGTTCGCGATTGCCGGAGCCGATGGAGTGTTTGTCGATGCCGCCGCGAAGATTGTCACGCGCGATGGCGCCGATTGTGTGGCCGTCCTGGCGGCAGGCGTAAAACAGCCTGTCGCTGTGCGCTACGCGTGGGCGGACAATCCGGCCGAATGCAATCTCTACAGCAAGGAAGGATTCCCCGCATCACCGTTCCGAACCGACATGCCGAATGAGCTGGCGGAGGCCTCGGCCAAACGCCCCGCGCCGGAAGAGCGGCCAGCTCCATCAGGACCGCTGAAAGCGAATGACAGGATTGTCTTTCTGGGGGACTCGATTACGGCCGCGGG
>DMTJ01000212.1 GCA_003477185.1 Lentisphaeria bacterium | reverse complement strand
CTGTAGACTTTATTTCCCAGCATTTCACGCTGTTGCATGTATACCTCGGTCGCCTGCCTCGGTGACTGCGCCGCGAGGTAGCTGGCGATCAACCTGGTACCAAAATCTGAGACTACTTCCGGGGCCTGAGCGTACATTGCGTGATCAGCGGCCAGCAGAATTAGATCCCAAGATTCCTGATAGAATTTGTTCGCATCGGCATGGAAGCCACCAGAATACGCGCGATCCGCAGCTTTGCGTAGCTCCCAGATTCGACTCACCTTCGCCGCGGCCGGTACATCTTCCAGCGTACCGTCTCCCGCTAGCGGTTCGAGCCCTGCCGGTGTTCCCGAGGCAGCAGCTGTTCCCGCCGCAGCCTGGCCAAAGGCCGGAGTCGTCAGCAGCAGGAGCAGGAAAGGTGCAAGGCAGGCGCGCCGTCCGAGACGCGTGCGAACTCCGCACGCCGCACGCCTGGAATCCACAGAATATGGCCTGCGGTACTTGTGACGATGCACCGCACGGCCTTGGGCTTGATGGGCTCCAGAAGTTTCTTGACGCGCACCGGCTCTTGGCCGCCAAACGGAATCATGCGATCTCCGGGCTGCCGCGACCGTACGGTGAGCGGAGACGGCATCGCTTCGAGAGCGAAATACTCGCCTGGTAGATTCGCGTTCAAGGCACGTCGGGTGGCCGTGAGGACAGTGTCTGCCTCTGGTATGTTGATCTGTGACTGTTCGGTCCAATGCCATGTGTAGGAAAACGTGGGTTGCGCGGGCTGGGCGGTCTGCATAACTAACCCGCCGCCGCGGATTCTCAACGTGATCCCGAGACCAGTATCAAATTGGAAGCTTGGTTTAACGCCAGATTGGAGGGAATTTCGCAGCTCGCGAATCCGCGTGCCGCGCAGCGGACGAGCCTCTCCGGCCGCGCGCAGCCAGGCGCGCAGGACTCTAGGCCAAAGCGCATCTGGACAGGCCAGCAGGGCCGGCAAGGCCAGTGCGGTTTGCGTCACGTCGATGCGGCTTTCGGCCCAATCACCGAGCGCGTCATCGTCCGCCTGCAGCAAGCTGAGGCTACGCAGCAAGCCAGCCCGGTCCTCGTCCCGAACTAACTCAGCGAGGATGCGTCGCACGCGGTTGCGCTCAAAACGTTCGTCGCGGTTGGTCGGGTCTATGCAGGCCTCGATCTTGCGCTCCGCCAGATACCGTCCAAGTTCCGCGCGCGGGATTCCGAGCAACGGTCGTACTAACCGGACGGCCCCAATGCGCACGTCCGCATGCAGGCCGGCGATTCCACCACTGTTGGCACCGCGCAGCAGCCGCATCATCGCCGTCTCGAAAAGATCATCCTGGTGATGGCCGAGTAGCACGACCAGTTGTGGTTCTCGAGCGGCGCGGTTCTGCCAGTAAGACAGGCGCAGTCGGCGTCCCGTCATCTCCACGCTTTCTCCCGGCTTGCGCGCCCCAGAGACATCAAGTTGGACGATCTCCAGCGGCACGTTGCGGAGTTGGCAAAACCTGCGACACCAGCGCTCGTCCGTCTCAGCATCAGCCCGCAGTCCGTGGTTGAAATGCACCGTGGAAACTTCGAGCCCGCCCTCCAGGCAGGCTGCCACCAGGGCAGTGCTGTCCGGTCCGCCACTCAGGCCCACGACAAAGCGCGCCGTCTCAAATGACGCCCCGGCCAGTGCGCGCAGAATCTGCTCCGGGATGGACTGTTTATTCATGCTTTCGGATCCGTCTCATCGTTGAAAGGTGGCGCTTTCTTCGCGATTTGCTATAAAGTTCTCCCTTTGGCATGCACCTTGCTTGGCAGGGGAGCGGACAAGTTGGACCCGAGAAGGCTGCTACAATGTTGTAGTTTTCCCCCGCCGGGGAATACAGAATTGTAACACGTTTTGGTAGCTTTTGCGGAGTTCGCAGTTGAACGGTGCTATGCACCAGACCAAACACAGGAGTCTCAGAAATGAGCAAATCGAAACTCGAGTACATCTGGCTGGACGGCTATGATCCGACTCAGAGCTTGCGCAGCAAGACCAAAGTCGTCAGTGACTTTGACGGCGAACTGTCATCCTGCCCCGAATGGTGCTTTGACGGTTCCTCCACCCAACAAGCAGAAGGCGGCGCGTCTGACTGTCTGCTGAAACCCATCGCCATCTTCCCCGATCCAGGCCGTAAGAACGCCTACTTGGTGATGAATGAAGTTCTGAATGCCGATGGCACGCCGCACGAGTCCAATGGCCGCGCGACGATCGACGACGATGACGATGACTTCTGGTTCGGTTTCGAGCAGGAGTACACCATCTGGGATCCGACCACCAATCTGCCAATCGGTTTCCCCGCCGGCGGTTTTCCCGCTCCACAGGGCCCCTACTACTGCTCCGTCGGCGCAGGCAATGCAGTCGGTCGCGAGATCGTTGAAGAGCATCTGGACCTTTGCTTGGATGCAGGACTCAACGTCGAGGGCATCAATGCTGAAGTGATGATGGGCCAATGGGAATACCAGATCTTCGCCAAGGGTGCAGCTCGCGCCGGTGATGAGATTTGGGTTTCCCGCTACTTGCTCGAGCGTGTTGCCGAGCAATACGGCTACAGCATCAACTGGCACTGCAAGCCTGTTGAAGGTGACTGGAACGGTTCCGGCATGCATGCAAACTTCTCCAACACTGTCCTGCGTACTGCTGGCTGCAAGGAAACCTACGATCGCATCTGTAATGCCTTCCATGGCACCATTATGGAGCACATCTCCGTCTACGGTGCTGAGAACAACCAGCGTTTGACTGGCCTTCATGAGACTCAGTCCATCGACAAGTTC
>DMTJ01000360.1 GCA_003477185.1 Lentisphaeria bacterium | reverse complement strand
CCACTTCCGCATAGGCACGATAGGCCATGGCCACGCCTTCTCCGCAGGCGACATCCGGGTTACTGGTATAGAGGTAGGCTTTCCCCGCGCCACCAGTGGCCAAAATCGTAAATCGCGCCAGAAATGTGTGGACCACGGCCCGTTTGCAGTCGTAGATATAGGCACCAAGACAGCGATTAGGCCCGTACCAGCCCAAGCGGCGCGTGGCAATCAGGTCTACCGCCTGCGCATCCTCGAACAGCGTGATTTGCGGATGCGCGTCGACGCGAGCGAGCAGTGTCTCGCTGAGAGCTTTTCCGGTGATGTCACCGCAGTGGGCAACCCGTCTCTGGCTGTGCCCTCCCTCCTTGCCGAGGTGAAGTTCGTCCTTGCCGATGTTATCGACTTCGTCGCGCTTGGTGAAGGCGACTCCCCAGTCCATCAGGTCAGCCATCCGCGCGGGTCCGGCCTCCACGATTTTTCTGACCACGCTTTCGTTGCTGAGCCCGCAACCCGCGGTGAGCGTGTCCGCCACATGGGATTCGATACTGTCATCGTCATCCAAGACTGCGGCGATTCCACCTTGGGCCTTGGCCGTATTACAGGCACCGGCCAACTTCTTAGTAATAATCGCAACTTTGCCGTGCTTGGCCGCCTTTAGTGCCGCAGTCAGTCCTGCGAGACCGGAACCGAGTATCAGGAAGTCAAAGTGGTAGCGAGTGGGCGTGCTGTCTGCCATTCTCTGAAACCATGGTTGAATCATCAGGACCTGTAACTATCGCCCCGTACGGGGCATGCGCAACGCTGCCACCGCCGGAATACTTTGGCCAGCGGCGATCCCAGCAAGCGAATGAGGTGAGTAATCAGGGAGAAACTTACGCCCGGCGGCGTTACATTGGCTCATGCAGCTCCTAATCCTTATACTGCGCTGGTTTGTCAGCAAGTTTGCCACGGCGATTATTATCACGGTGGTCGTAGTGCTGTTGGCGGTGGCGCTTCAGTACGTAAGAGGTGCCGAAGAGAAGGTCCGCGACCTGCGTGCTACGCGGCTGCAGATCGAGCAGGCGCGCGGTGCGGTCGCAGAATTAGACCAGCAGGACAGCAAGGCTGAGCATCAGTTGGCTCAGGCGCAGGTGCAGCTCCAGAAGATCGAGCAGAAGGTACACAGCCGGCTCTCGGAGCTAAACGAATTGAAAGAGTTGAAGCGACAAGAGGTTTCTCAGCATGATGCCATACAGGCTGCCCGAAGTACGCTGAGCGAACTTGAGCAGGAGGCGCGCTCTATGCGCTCCAGACTCAACTGGTTGAAACAGCTCATGGAGAAGGGCCAGAAGCTGATCAACAGCGAGTATCAGACAGAGCAGGAACAGAAGATCGAGCGGCAGCTCGCCCTGCAGCGCCGGACCAATGCGGCGCGCCACAAGATCGCCGCCATGCAAGAGGTGCTGGCGCAAACCCGGCAGTGCTGGGAGCACCAGCGACTAGGCCTTGAAGACCCGGCCCGCGCCGAGGAGCTTGCCAGGCTTAGGGGGGACGAGGCTACGCTTCGCGCCGTAAATGAAGACATTTATGAGCAAGCGATTAGCCGCGATCGGCGGCGCAGCCTGCACCAAGAGCGTATCGCCCTGCTCGAGCAGCAGGACCGCGACCAGTACGCGCAGGTTCGTGCCTATGTCGTGCTACGTGAGCAGTGCGTGGCCGCTTTCCGGAGCCACCGTGGTTTGATCGGCGGCTTGATTCTGGCCGTACTGCTCGGGCCTCTGGCCTGGTCCGCGCTGTGGTATTACGGCATTGCGAGGCTTACCGAGCTATCCTCGCCGATCAAGTTCACCGACGCTCGTGCCGGCACCCTGCGGTTTGCGAAGTCCGCAAAAAATATCGACCATGACCTCAGCAAAGATGGCCCGGTTACGGCGCGGATGGAATGGGTGCAACGGTATCCGGCTGAAGCAGAGAAGAATACGCGCATGCTTTGGTCCTGGCGCGCGCCGTTTACCTGTTTCGCAGCTGGCTTGATCGAGATGACAGAGATCCTGCCAGCCAAGCAGGGTGCTCAGCATGTGGAGCTGTGTGCCGGGGACGATGCCGACATGCAGTTGATGCGTGTGGAGCTGCATGAACATCCCGGACTGATCCTGCGGCCCTCCCAAGTCATTGGCGTTGCTGGCGACATCCAGCTTCGCACCTATTGGCGGCTATTCAACGCCCACGCTTGGGTCAGTGGGGCGCTGCGCCAGATCGCGTTCTCCGGAACAGGGCTGCTCTATGTACGCGGACGGGGCGGTGTGGTGGTGCACGATATCGATGGCGAATGCGTTCGGGTAGAGGAGGCGCGAGTCTCCGGATACGAAGGCTCTCTGCAGATGTCTACGGTGCGTACCGAAACCTTTTGGCCGTACTTTCGGCGGCGCACCTCATTGTTCGACTTTTCGTTTAGCGGAGACGGCATCGTGCTATACCACAAGGCCATCAGTGCTCAGGAGCGCCGGGGCCACACCGTGGTCGGACGCACAATCGATGCCGTGCTTAAGACAATTGGGAAAGTATTCGGGATCTAGTCTGGACAAGTCATGCGCACGAGAAGGGGTTTGACTAGATCACTTACGTTTAGTGAATTATGTGTAATGAGTCGGCGCTTTGGGTTTAGTTAGGATGGCGACCATAACGTCCAAAAAACCGCAACTCCGAGCTTCAGCATTTCGCCAAATTCCGCAGTGAAAAGTAGGAATGCGAAAAACCGTACACAGGCCCCGACCTTGCCCTTCAATCCTACAGTTGGCGTTCGCGTCGCAGCCGTCTTCGACGAGCCCAGATGACATCGGATGGCGGGGCTATTCTACTGCCTGAGATAATCTGCACGAACGGCCTGCTACGTGCCATGGCGGGTGCGATCGACG
>DMTJ01000227.1 GCA_003477185.1 Lentisphaeria bacterium | reverse complement strand
CCTTCTGCTCATGCAGAAGCACATGGACGAAGAGCCACAGCCGCTCATTGAAAGAACCAGCCGCGTTTCGCCCCAAGTTTCCGCCCTTGTAGATCGCATGCTTGCCAAGGATCGCGACGACCGCTATGAAAGCTGGGGCGCACTCATCTCCGCCCTGCAAGTAGCCGCAAGTGGCAGAACCAGGCAGACCAAGACCCCGAAACCGCAGACCAAGCGCACAGTAAACACTGCCCAAAAGGGTGCCAACAGCCAGTTGAATATGTCGCTGATGCTTGCCGGCGGCGCGATCCTGCTGGTCCTTCTGGTCATCATCATGTTGCTCTTGCTCCAGACCTCCTGATCTTCTGATCTTCTGAGCAGGACCGGCAGCGCTCCTTCTTCATTCCGCTTGCCACCGGGCACCACGGCGCGTACTGTGCTACGGTCCCTATGATCAAGGAGAGACGTATGGCAGACACGGCACAAGAACCACGCTACGGCGAGCATTTCGAGACGAATGGCGAAGCATGCCAGTGCGGGCCCACCCAAATCTTTGCCGCAAAAGATACCCGAACACAGCGCGACGTCCAAGTCCTTGTCCCCTCCGCCGAGTTCGCGGAAAACTTCTTTGCCGCTTCCACTAGGATCGAGCCCATCGCTCACTGCGCCATCCAGACCGTCCTCACCAGATCGACCAACGCTGATCGACCGTTTCTCGTGTTCCAGCCGCCAGTTGGCATCCCGCTCAGTCAGGTTCTCGACGATGTCGCTAACGGCCAGGCCGATGCCGAAAAGGCCCCCTCGTCCCGCCAGCTTTTGCATGGTTTTCTCCAAGTCTGTGACGCCATCGCTGCCACGCATGAAGCTGGTGTCCTTCACGGTCGCCTCCACCCCGGCTGCATCTTCGTCCGCCCAAGCGGTGAAATGATGGTCACTGAGTATTGGGGCGCGACCGCGGCCGAAGCCCAACTCCCTGTCGTTGCGGACTCCGCAAAAACTCCGCAGATGGCTCGCTGCCTGGCTCCGGAACGCCTCGCCCCCTGCCCTGCCGCCCCGAGCTCAGACATCTACAGCCTCGGCGCCATCCTCTACCATATTCTCGCGCTCCGGCCGGCTATTCCTGGCGAAACCATCGCCGAAATCACCGCAGCCACCGCCCATGGCCAGATCGCGGATCCCAATCTTTTCGCAGCCGACCGCGCGTTGGCGATGGAAGCCACCCAGTCGGCGCGGCAATCCGTCGAGATGAACCGCCACTTTTCCGCTGACAAGCAGATCCCCGGTCGTCTCGTCCAGGCTGCACTTCAGGCCCTCGCGCAACCGATTGATGGCCGCCAAAGTATCGCCGAACTACGGCGCCAAGTCGAAGGCTACCTCTTCACTCGTGGCGACGCCGACCCCATTCTGCCGCCATCGATGAGCGAGTTGTTTCGCTATCAGATGCGTCAGCGCGTGCTGCTCATCCTGCTAGGGATCACCGTCATTGTCACCATCGGTGCTGTGTCGATGAACGTGCGTGATGCCATCACCTTCGGCGACGAGCGAGAAGCTGCCAATGACGAGCGAGAGATGCAGGCCGCGCAGCTGGAGCAGTCCCAGGAAGAAATCGAGCGCTTACGAAATGCTCCCAAGCCAAGAGTCGAGCATATGCTCTGGGACCGCGCCGCAGATCGCGCCAAGATCTGGGGCGATGCACTCCGCATTCTCGAGAATGTCATGGACTACGCCTTGGAGCACGATGACAACCCCAGCCTCGCCTTCTTCGAGCTCGGCAGACTGAGCATGCTGCACCTCCAACCCGATGCAGCCAAGCAGTATTTCAACGCAGCCTTCAACTACTCCGGTGCGGATGAGTACGAGTACCGCGCTGAGCTCCAACGCCAGATTCGCGCAGCGAACGCACTCGAGGCCCACCTCCTCAAAGAAGCCGACCGCAATAAAATTGACCGGGTAAAAGTCGATCGCGAGATCGCAGAAACCCTGAACAGTGATCCGATGGTCCAAAAGATGCGCAAGATCTCCGCAGACCTCGAAACCCTGAATCCCGGACTAAAAATGCCGGTTCAGTTCTTCAAGATTGGCATGAATGTCGTCCACATCGAGCTCATCGACCTGAAAGAGCTGATAGACATTACACCGCTCAAGCAGCTCCGAATCGCCAAGCTCGTGATGACAAACGCTGGCGTGAGCGATCTCAGCGGACTATCCGGAGCTGACCTCGAAGAAGCCAACCTCACAGGCTGCACCAAGCTCACAGATCTTGCCCAGCTTCCAGGCCCGAAGCTCCAGCGGCTTATCATTCAGAACTGTGGTATCAGGAGCCTTGCACCGTTGGCTGAAGCCACTGCGCTAACCGAGCTGTATGCCGACGATTGTCCGATCACTGATCTCACGCCACTGAGAAAGCTGCAACTGTCCGCCCTTAGTATTTCACGCTCACTAGTCAGCGACCTTGGCCCGCTTAACGGCATGCAGCTTACCCAGCTCGCCGCCTCCGAAACTCTTATCGCAGATCTTACGCCCCTCGTTGGCATGCCGCTCGAAGTGCTGTCCCTTGATAAGACCCCAGTAGTAGATCTTCAACCACTCGTAGCCCTGCCGCTCACTCGCCTGAGCCTCAGAGGCACCGCCATTATCTCCCTGGAGCCGCTGCTGAAGTTGCCGCTATCCGAGCTATTCATCTCGGATTGCACCGGCATTCAGGACGTCGGCTCGCTAGTCGCGGTCACCACACTCAGACGCTTGGCGTTGCCCCCAAAGCTCACCAAGAGCGTCATCCGGCTCCGCTCTCTAAAGCGGCTCACGCATGTCGACACCAAGGATGGCTCGACCCGAGCCCCCGCGTTCTGGCGCAAAATCACGCGTTTCTGACCACGCTGGTGCCGCACACAGTTCCCGGCCCCGAGGGCAAGCCCACCCAACACTGCGTCACCGGCTCCCTCCAACAGATCGTTCGTTTTAACGGCCATCCCCTACCCGAAGAAATGCTGCTTGGCCTTAATCGTGGCGTCGGCTTCATCTACTGCCACACGAAAGGCGCCCCGCCCTTTTTGGGACGCTGCGCCACGCCTAAGCCAAGCCTCGAATAACTTCGCTGGCACCTTTACCGGCGTGGCCGTAACGGGCAAAACCTCCACCAGCTTCGGGCGCGCACGCGCTAGCTTGCTTGAGCTCTTGCAAGATAATCAGCTGGTTATGCTGCAAGTAGACATGGGCTACCTCCGCTACTTCGACTTCGGCGGCAATAAATTCCATTTCGGCGGGGATGTCGCCGTCGCCTGCGGCTATCCCCCGCATCGGATACCGGCACAATCGCAGATTGTGACGGTGTTCACCAATTCGCCATGGACTAGCTTGCTCTGGCCCTCCGCAAACCCGCCAAAATGGTGCCATCCTGGGGAGAATCCGTGCCTGCAGATCAACTCCGAAGCGCACTGAACAATGGCTGCGTCTTCATTGAAGCCAAGGCTAGAACCGGCAGTGGGCTCTTTCGCCACAATGTTCAGCCGCTTTCTTCGCGAGGTTGCTGTCGTCACTAAAGACAACACATTTGACAAGGCTGCAGAGCAGTTCAATCGCATCGAAAACCTTCGGCCAGAAGCTGCAACCTCGTTCCACCACCAGTTCGGAGCGCCAGCACCGGCACAGGGCCTGGAGACGATCAACCCGCTCTTGCTCAGCATCGCGGACGCGGAAGAGCAAGCTTGGCGCTCGCTCGCCACCGCTCAGTAGCCAAACAGCTTGCCGAGCCTGGCGTGCTGGCTCCTAAATGCCTGAGAATCAGTGGCCGGGACAGATTCAAGCCCTAATATACATCTCTGCATAGCAGATGAACATAATTGTAGTTCTCACATCGAGAATCTCCCCGCTTCACTCTCTAGCGCCCAAAGCCAGCCGCATCCTCCACCGATTACTGGAAAAACCATGCTTACCCTTCTCAGATTTCGATTGTTCCCGGTCCTTCTATTTCTTCTCCTAGGCATCTCAGCAAGCGCGGAGGAAGCCGCACCAGATGCTCTTGCTAGCTCATCTGACGCGCTCTTCATCCTCATCGGCGGGGTAATGATTCTCTCCATGCACGCTGGCTTTGCCTTTCTTGAAGTGGGCTCGGTCAGAAAGAAGAATCAGGTAAACGCCCTCAACAAGATTCTGGGAGAATGGTGTTTCTCTACCATTCTCTATCTATTCATCGGCTACCCCCTCGCCCGCGGCATGAATCTCATTGGGCCGATCGCGGACGTCAGCGGGCTGAATGGCATCGAATACATTAGGTTCTTCCTCTTTCTTGGTTTTGCAGCCTGCATTCCAGCCATTATCTCCGGTGGTGTCGCCGAGCGCGCCAAATTCTGGCCCAACTCGATTGCTGGCATGATATTTGTCGGTCTTGTTTATCCACTAATCGAGGGATTTACTTGGGGACGATTCAGTGCTGGCATCGCGTCTGACACTGGCTGGCTCGCGACCAAGTTTGGCGCGCCTTTTCATGACTTCGCTGGTTCCGCGGTTGTCCACGCCACTGGCGGCTGGATCGCACTGCCAGCCATCATCCTCTTGGGCGCACGGCTCAAGCGCTACGGCCAGAACAGCGGGATCAAAGTCAGCAGCATTCCGTTTCTCGCCTTGGGAAGCTGGGTTCTCATTGTCGGCTGGTTTGGCTTTAACGTCATGAGCGCGGGGGCGATTAAGGACATCCAGGGGCTCGTGGCGATGAATTCACTCCTTGCCATGGTTGGTGGTACGATTGCCGCGATGCTTTTTTCTAAAAATGACGCTGGCTTCGTCCACAACGGTGCCCTCGCAGGATTGGTCGCAGTCTGCGCTGGCTCGGATCTTTATCATCCGCTCGGTGCTCTCGCTGTCGGCGCGATTGCCGGTGCATTGTTCGTTTTTCTCTTCGAGATCGAAACCAATAAATGGAAGATCGACGACGTGCTCGGCGTCTGGCCGTTGCATGGTGTCTGTGGACTGTGGGGGGGGATCGCTGCTGGCATCTTCGGCGCTGAATCGTTGGGTGGCCTCGGTGGCGTGAGCCTGAGGTCACAGCTGCTGATAAGTGTGGGGATTGCCACTTTTGCGGCTGTTTCTGGGTTCGTTGTCTATGGTGCGTTGAAGATGACAGTGGGAATCCGACTCAACGAACAGCAGGAAAGCATGGGATCGGACTTGACCGTTCACCACATTGAAGCCAATCCAGAAGAAGCCCTTTAGGAGGCATTGACGATGAAGATGGTTACAGCAATCATTCAGCCGGAAAAGCTGGACGACGTAAAGAACGCACTTACTGAGATTGATGTCAAACGTATGACCGTAAGCCGCGTGCGCGGGTGCGGAACCCAAGGCGGCATCGAAGAAAGCTATCGCGGCCAGGTCCATACTGTGAATCTGCTGGATAAGGTGCGGATCGAGATCGCAGTCAATGAAGACTTTGTCGATCGAACAATCCAGGCGGTCATCAACGGCGCAAAATCAGGCGCGATTGGCGATGGCAAGATCTTCGTCACAAACCTTGAGCAATGCATTCGCATTCGCACCGAAGAACGGGGCCACGGCGCCGTAGGCTGACGGCCGCACCAAGCACGAAATGATTGCCCGCTCCGCGCACCCGCACAGTTTCCGGGCTCTGGTCGTTTTTCCATCACCATCGTCTGGGCAGAGATGTGTTCTCAGCTCCTGACTTGCTGTGCGTTTAAATAAATCGGTGCCCGCTCTTGCGTCGGTCGCCAACCTGACTCACATCTCGACCGTACGTCCAGATCGCTATCGATACCTCGCCTGCTTTGGGCCATTTCTGCTTTTGGCCTTGGCATCCGCACAGCTTCCCACTCGGAAGATGCGTATAGTTGCTGCAGTCATCATGCTACTGATCCTGACCGGATTGTCGATTTCGCGGGTTCGCGTCTGGCAATCCAGTTTCACTCTGTAGCAGGACTCGATCGCAAAGTATGATGGCACGGCTTGAGGCCCCATAAGCTCGGCCTGGGATACGAAGAGGCAGGCGGTATAACCGAAGCAGTGAAGCAGTTTCGACTGGCCGTGGCGCGCTCTCCTGTTGAGCACAGCTTCAACAACAACCTTGCAGCCGGATTGCTTTGGCTTTTTCGGAACGATGAGGGCACGCATGTTTTGATTCGCGCGCTGCGCCTGCGCCCGCATGCCCCCCACACACACGTTGCAATACCAAACGAGCGCTCGACTAGATCGCACTCTCACCGGAGCGGGCCATTCCTCTTGCCGCGAGGCTCGCGCGCGCAGCGGACTCAGTAGGTCATCCCGTAGGACACGAGGTTGGTGAATAACCGATACCCAAACTCCTCTGTAAATGCCTCGATATCATCTTGCGTGGTCTCTATCGCACAGCTGTAGTCGTACGGTGAGTACAGCACGATGTAGCGCTCGTTGTGGCGGATCCCCCAGACATACTCAGTATCCACGCCCTTTCGCCTTAAACTTGAGTTTGGCTCCGGCACGAGTTCGAACGGCTCGTGGTAGACCGGGCTGCTGGTGGGAACCCGGACCAGCTCCTTGCCAGGGAACATTTCGCTCATTTCCGCCCGGAA
>DMTJ01000203.1 GCA_003477185.1 Lentisphaeria bacterium | reverse complement strand
CGAGTATCCGCTGGAAACCTATCGATTCCAGGAGCCTGCACTTCCCGTTGACGTGTCCATGGAGGTGTTCAATCCGCTCCTCCCTATGGACCTGAAGAACTGCGCAATTCCCTGTGCCATTTATACCGTCACAGCGATATTCAAGTAGCTGATGTCAATATGCCAGTGCTGGTGTGCAGCGGTTGGCTGATGGAAGGCTGTGCCCTTCTTGGAGGGCTTACGCGCCCGACTCCCCGGTGCGTCAGCCTGCTCCGGTGTGCGCTAGACCGTTGCGGAGCTGGCTGCGACGACGTCAACATCCATCATCATGTACGTGCACCGCCGGAAGCCGTCGTTTGGACGGACCGGCTAGAACCGTACGATCGCCTCACGCTCCCAGTCTTCTAGCCAGAAGTCTCGTTTCTGTAGGCCGTTGTGATCATGCTGTTGGCCGTAATGGGTCTTCTAGGTGTAGAACTTCGAGCGTTGCAGCCCCAGTCCAGCAACAAGCAACTGCTGAGCGAACCCGCTTTGGCTCCAATGATCGACAAAATCGACCACGCCATCCCGCACATCGGGTTCAATCCACTTGCCTTGACCCTGCCTTTCTGCTCGGCGCTATAGGACTTTCTGTTGCCATAAGGCTCTCCTCTTTTCTTTTGAAGAGTCTCGTAGCAAGCCCGACCGAAATGTGCAATTCCAGCTGAGGCAAAACGGGTATCCTCGAGAACCGCTTGGCGTTCTTGGTCTGTAGATTTCTGCATTGTGCTGTCTCGCTAGAACACCTCCTACTTTGTTGGGCTTATCTTTAGCCGCTCGCTTACTGCCCGAAACTAAAATGACCGGCCGCTATGCCAGAAAATGGCAGGGCGGGTCCCGTTCTGTCAAAGCTATGCGACATACCCTACGAACACGAAATGCCGAAAACTTGCCATGCATCTTGCTTGAAATGACGCCAACCGCTGCTGGGGGTCGGGCTCAGTAGACGTAGGTTGGCCTGCAAGAGCGCCCCGAGACCTTCGCCGTGAGACTACGTCGGGGAATTCAAGGAGCACTTGCGTTTGCAGGCATCGCTCAGCAATCCCTTCGCATGCTCAGATTCATGCTACTTGGCGAGGGCGGTGGAACCGCGGACGACAAGGTCTGGTTTGATCAAGATGGTGCGGTAATCGGTGTGGCCAGGCGCATTGACGCGATCCAGGTACATCTGGGCGGCGGCGGCACCGATCTGAGCTGGGGATTGGTTGAAGGTGGTCAGGCCGACGGCGGCGTCTGGCAAGCTCTGGTCGCCAAAGCCGACGACGGAGACGTCCTCGGGAACCGAAAGGCCTGCGTCCCGCGCCAAGGACATGATCTGGGAGGCGATGAAGTCGTTGATGCAGAAGACCGCAGTGGCCCGATCAGGCTGCTGCGTGATCAGTTCCACGATCTGCTCGTTTGCGCCCCAGCTGTAGAATTCTATGGCTTGCCCGCAGGCGTCACGGGTGCCTGTTAGCACGCGGAGGAAACCGTCTTGCCGGTGATTTGAGGTGCTGATGTTTGAGTCGCCAACGTAGAGCATTCGCCGATGGCCCAGGAACAGGAGATGCTCCGCGGCCAGGGCACCACCGACTTCGTCATTGGTCCCGGCGAAGTCTGTCGTGACGTTGGACATCTCGCGGTCGACCAAGATGAGCGGAATGCCGCGCTCCCAAATCTCTTCGAAGTAGGAGCGGTCGAGGTCTTCGTGGGCCGGACGCAGGATTATCCCGTCGACACGGCGGTCCACCAAGCCGTGAATGATGCGACGCTCTTTGTCGCCAAAGGTCCGTCCGTCCGGGTGGTCGTCATTCCAGCAGAGCAACATCAGGGTGTCATGGTTCAGCAGGGTATCGTGGATGCCAGACACGACGCGGCTATAGAACTGGTGTCGGTTGGGGATCATGACCCCAGCGGTGCCGGTCTTGCCGGTGCGGACGCTCGTGGCCAAGGCATTGGGCCGGTACTTGAGCCGGTCAGCGATCGCCTGGACCTTGGCCTTGGTCTTGGCCGCGTATTTGCCGCCCTTGTTGTTGAGAATGCAGGAGACCGTGGTGATGGTGACACCGGCTTCCTCAGCGATGGCCTTTAGCGTCGCGTTTCCTTTTGGCTCTGCCATCAAAGACTCTCTGGATTTTGCTCTTTCGTGAGTTGCATCTAGAATATAAACGTTAATATAATGTGTCAACCTGTCCACTGCGTCATGAGGTAATTTTGAATCCAGCATCAAGTAAAGCGAGCACGTGAAGAATATGATATCGAAACGAATGGTACTGGTGGTATATATGGCTGTGATGACTACGACAAGCATGGCAGCGAACGCCGCTGAGAGCTCAACTGTTGTGCAGATGGACGTGAACTGGTCGGAGTTTCTGGGTCGGCACGACCTGGTCTGGGATCGCATTCCCAATCGCTGGGAATGCTCGCCCTTTACTGGCAACGGCAACGTGGGCTTTCTGTTCTACCAGAATTCGAGCGAAGCAAAGAATGTGATTTCGCTGTACCCGGGTCGTCACGATTACTATGACCATCGCCTGCCGCATGAGGGCGAGCAAATGCTCTGGATCTATCGCAGCCGGCTGCCGTTGGGACGCTTTACGCTGGAATCCGAGGGTGATATCACTGGCGTGGATATGCGCTTCGATCTGTGGAATGCAGAGCTGATGGGCACGATCACGACGGCCAAGGGCTCGTACGCGCTGCGGGGCATCACCCACAGCACGACGGACGTGATCTACTTTCAAACCGCGGCGAAGGGCGGCGAGTCGGTCACGATCACGTGGCACCCGGAGGTGCCGTTTGCGCCAGTGCGCGAGAGCCTGGACCGAGGCGGCGGCCCGAAGGGCGACTCTTGGGACGCAATGCGCAATGCGCCGTATCCCCTGCCTCCAGAACCCACCTGGAGTAAAGCCGATGGCATGCAGTTTTGCTTTCAGCCGTTGCTTGACCAGCGCGGCGAGACCACGACGGGCTGGCAGCTCACCGGCGACGCTGCGGGCACGCAGCTACTGACAGCAAGCGTGCACCACAGTTTCCCGGAACACAACAGCTTGGCCACAGTCAAGCAGAGCTTGCTGAACGCGAAGCAGCAGTTGGCGGCCGATACCTTCTTTGGGCCTCATCAGGCCTGGTGGCACACGTATTATCCGCAGAGTTTCCTGACGATGAACGACCCTGAGAAGGAGGCGTTTTATTGGATCCAGATGTACAAGCTGGGCGCGGCAATGCGAGAGAATGGGCCGATCCTCGACCTAATGGGTCCATGGTACAACAAGACGTTCTGGCCGATGGTCTGGGGCGACCTGAATGTGCAGCTCATCTATTGGACGCACCTGACGGCCAATCGCCCGTCCTTGGGCGAATCGCTGCCCCGGAATCTCGACAAG
>DMTJ01000001.1 GCA_003477185.1 Lentisphaeria bacterium | reverse complement strand
ATCGTCTTTCTCACCCCCACAGAAGATGACGAGCCCGAAGCCGTCGAACTCCTCCGCATATTTTGGGACCAGATGGGTGCTCAGGTCTACGAGCTGCCAGCGAACCGCCACGATGCCGCGGTCTCTCGAGCCAGCCACGTCCCCCACCTGCTTTCCAGCGTACTGGTCTCTACCGTGCTGGACGATGGCGACGTCGATGCCCAACGCCTCGCCTGCGCTGGCGGCTTTCGCGATGTCTCGCGAATCGCCGCGGCCCAGCCACAGATGTGGCTCGATATCTTTCGCCACAACAAGCAATCCGTGCTCGAAACCCTAGACGCCTTCGATGCCAAGCTCCAGACGGCCCGAGCCGCCCTCGAGAACGAGAACTGGGACGCATTGGAGCAAATCCTCAGCCAGGCCCGCGACCAGCGCTGTGCGTGGTTCGATGACTTCAGCAGCACGGCCGAGCCGGAGACCGGCGAGTGACCGCGAACTCCGCAACTTTCGTCGGCCAACTGCTCGCGATTCTCGAGGAAGAGCGAGATACTGGGCACAAGTACGTCGAGGTGAGCCCGGAAAACTTGCAGGCCCTCTCACTCATCGCCAGCGCCCAGCCTCCGCGGCCTGTCCCTCCAGCCACCACAGCACCCGTACCGGATGCCCCCCCCAAAAAGCCAGTCGCCCACGTGCCCTCGCAGCCACGCCCAATCGCGGAAGTGCTGCCACAGCTCAGACCCGTCGCTGCGCGGCCTGCGAGCATGCCCACTCTCGAGCAGGTCCCCGAAATAGCCGCCCTTAGCGAGCTCTTCCAGCAGGATACCTCCTGCCCTAGCTGCGCCCGTGCTGAGCAGCGCTCGCTGGGCCGCGGGCCGGCCCGGGCCGACCTCGCAATTGTCTCGGCCAGGCCACAACAAGACGAAGTCGGTGCCGCAGGCGAGTTGCTAGAGAAAATGCTCGGTGCCATGAACCTCACTCGCCGCTCCCTCTATTTTACCAGCACCATTCGCTGCCAGCCGGATTTTGTCGACGTCGATATCCCGGACACCATCCCTTGCTGCACGCACTACCTACGGCGCGAGCTCGAGTTGGTCCGGCCCAAAGTCATCCTGCTCTTCGGCAGCGTCCCGCTACAGGTGCTATTCCAGAAGCGCCTCGAAAACACCCGCGGCACTTGGCTCGAGCTCGATGGAATTCCCTGCCTGGCCACCTATCCGCCCTCGTATCTCCTTTTCATGGAGCAATTCAAGCGAACCGTCTGGGCGGACCTGAAACTGGCCATGGCGCGTATCGCGGCAGAATGAGCGACCACGGCTGTTACGGGCTCTGCCAAGCTTGCGGCACCACGCACACCCTGGGCGCCGCCAATGCGCGCTACCACGCGCTCCAGCTCATGGCAGAATTCGAAGCCCTGCAACGGCTCGACTTCCTCACCGATGCGGCCTCCGCAAATCCAAAATTGGCGTTCGACTATCTCTTCCAACTAGAGCGCGGCCACATGTTCGGCGTCCTCGAGTGTCGGGATGCCGAGGGCAAGACCGTGGTCCTACGCGCTTTTTCCTCGCTCTATGGCGGAGTTCGCAATATTCCCGGGTGGGTCGGTTCCTTGCTAGCCGAGAATCACTACCAGGACCTCGTCCTTCCTGCACAGGCGCTGATCAAACAGGATACAGCGGCCTTGGCGCAAGTCGAGGACGCTGATCGCCGAGCTGAGATATTTGCCCAGCGCAAACGGCGTTCCCAAGAGCTCTTTGCCGTATTGCCGGACCTCTATCTGCTTCACAACTTCTCAGGCCAATGCCGGAGCGTGCGCGAAGTCTATCCGAACGAGCGGGCGATGCCCGGAGGCGTGGGCGAGTGCTGCGCCCCCAAGCTCCTGTGCCACGCCGCGCAGGCCGGGCTTACGCCGGTCGATCTCGCCGAGTTCTATTGGGGTGGCCTCAGCGGCAACAAGCGCAGTGGCGAGTTCTATCCGAGCTGCGAAGAACGCTGCAGACCCATTCTGGGCTTTGTTCTGTGTGGCCTCGATGACTGATCTCGAGTACCTCCATATCGACGATGCCTTTGTCGTGGTCTGCAAGCCATCGGGCCTGTTGGCAGTCCCCGGCCGCGGCCCGGAAAACGCCGATTGCGTGACCGCGCGCGTGCGAGATAAATTCGCGGATTGCCCGGTCCAACCCGAGGCGCATCGGCTCGACATGGATACCTCAGGGCTCATGCTGGTAGCCCGCACGAAAGAGGCTAAGCGGGCCTTATCCATCCAGTTTCAGAACCGCGAAACCGACAAGCGCTACGTCGCCATCCTCACCGGCGTACCCAGCGAGCAATCCGGCTCGGTCGTTCTGCGCTTTCGCTTGGATGTGGACAATCGCCCCCACCAGATTCATGACCCCGTCCAGGGCAAGCTCGGCATTACCCACTGGGAAGTCGTCCAAGTCGAGGAGGGCCGTGCCCGCGTCCTGCTGCATCCAGTCACAGGTCGAACGCATCAACTGCGCGTGCACATGGCCCATGAGTTGGGAGTCGGCCTGCCAATCGTCGGCGATCCTCTCTACGGCGCTGGCACCGGCCCTGGGAAAATGCTGCTGCACGCCTTCGCCCTGGCCTTCACTCATCCTGTAAATGGCGAACGCTGCGAGTTCTTCTCACCACCGCCGTTCTAGTGTGGATAATTCATACGAAAAGGTGTCCAGACAGCTTGAGTTTGGCGTCGCGATGAAATTGGCGAGTTGATGTGCAATCCCGCCTCGGAGTAGATAGTGCGTGAGTGATTCAAGCTAGCCTTCGCGCCATAAAGCTTGCTCGTGTGAGGATGATCCACTGACTGCGGTGGGTCGTAGCGGCGATATATCTCACCCGGGGTCGATCATGCGCCGCGTATTCAATGTCACGGGAAGTTGCAACCCACAGCGCCACTTTATGGTAGGCATGTCGGGAAAGTTAGCGCGCATTCGGGCTCTGATCGAACGAGGCCACTATTTTGCCATCAACCGGCCCCGGCAATACGGCAAGACTGCCATGCTGTTCGAGTTGCTGCGCCGCCTTGGCGACGAGTATCTGGTGCTGCCACTATCCATCGAAGGCGTAGGCGATTTGATGTTTGACAGCGAAGAGAGCTTGGCCGCTGGGGTCGTGAGCCAGATCGTGCAGACGATCGATTTAATCAACCAGGTCTGCCTGAGACCGTGCAGGCACTCGGCCAAGACGTGACCGACTCAGAAAGCCTTGCGGCTTTTGTCGCCCGCTTTGCTCGAGAGGTTGGGCGCGACATCGTGTTGCTTATCGACGACGTAGATAAGTCCAGCAATAGCCAGGTCTTCCTGAGCTTTCTCGGCCTGCTTCGTCAGGAGTACCTGCTCAGGACTCGAGCGACAACTCCGGTGGGGTGTCGCGGCGCTCCCGGGCTGCCTTCACGAAGTCGCGAAACAACGGATGCGACTGCAGCGGAGTAGACTGGAACTCCGGATGAAATTGTGCGGCCACGAACCATGGATGCGCTGGTAACTCAACAATCTCGACGAGGTCCTTATCCGGGTTTACACCCGTGGACTTCAACCCCTTCTTGCTTAGCTTTTCCCGATAGTCATTGTTAAACTCGTAGCGATGGCGGTGGCGCTCCGAAATCGTCTGCTCTTTGTAGGCCTGATACGCCTTGGAACGTTTCTCGACCTTACACTCGCAGCCCCCTAGGCGCATGGTGCCTCCGAGGTCGGTCACGCCTTCCTGCTCGGACATCAAGTGAATGACGGGATGGGGAGTGTCGGGGGCAAACTCGCTGCTGTGCGCGCCTTCGTATCCGCAGACATTTCGGCTGAACTCCACGACCGCGCATTGCATCCCGAGACAGATCCCAAGAAAAGGGTAGAGCTTCTCACGGGCAAACTGCACGGCCTGAATCTTGCCCTCAATGCCACGATCCCCAAACCCGCCGGGGACCAGAACGCCATGCACGCCAGCCAAGAGGGCCGCACCGCCTTCTGCTTCGAGCTTCTCTGCGTCCACGGCGCGCGTCTTAATGCGTACGCCGTTGGCGATACCGGCATGGTCCAGTGCTTCAAAAATGCTCTTGTACGCGTCACGAAGCTGCACGTATTTACCGACGACTGCGATCTCGACGACACCGTTCGGCGGGCTGATATGACGCTGGCACATCTCTTCCCAGTCGCTGAGATCGACGGCGCGCACATGCAGAGCCAAGTGCTCTAGGATGTAGGTGTCCATATCTTGCTTGGCGAGCTCCAGCGGCACCTCGTAGATGGTGTGAGCGACATCGCGCTCTTCAAACACTAGCGAGCGGTCGACATTGCAAAACAGCGCCAGCTTCTCGCGATGCTCCCGGCCCAACCGTCGCTCCGTACGGCAGACCAGCATGTCTGGAACCAGACCAATCTCCCGCAACTGGGCGACCGACTGCTGCGATGGCTTAGTTTTCAGCTCTCCGGCCGCCTTAATATACGGCACCAGAGTCAGGTGTAAGGAAACCGAGTTGCCTCGGCCCAAATCCTGCCGCATCTGGCGAATCGCCTCGATAAAGGGAAGCGACTCAATGTCACCGACAGTCCCGCCAATCTCGATGATAGCGATGTCTGGCTCTTCTGCGGCAATGGACCAGATCGCTTCGCGGATCTCATCAGTCACATGCGGAATCACCTGCACGGTCTTCCCGTCGTAATCACCACGGCGCTCGCGCTCGATCACCGCGCTGTAGATCCGACCGGTTGTGTAGTTACTCGACTTGCCGCACTGGATTCCGCTGAACCGCTCGTAGTGGCCCAAGTCCAGGTCTGTTTCCGCGCCATCTGACGTGACGTACACTTCACCGTGCTGATACGGAGACATTGTCCCTGGGTCGACGTTCAAATAAGGATCGAGCTTTTGCATCCGCACTGAATAGCCCCGGCGACTCAGAAGAAGCGCCAGAGAAGCCGTCGTGATGCCTTTTCCCAGAGACGAAATCACGCCGCCAGTGATAAAGATAAACTTGGTTTTAGGTCGGTTTATACGAGAGGATGCCATAAGAAGGTCACACACTGGTTCAATACTGGTATTATCGGGCGCAGGGGCCTCGCACAAGTTGCTAACCTATCGCGCGTAAGGTCGCTGTAAACCGACCTTTCGCTTGTTCGCTGCCGGGGGCCGGGACGGCCCGCTTGCTTTCGTGCTGTCAGGGCGGCTAACTGTGCAACATTACCTTGCGCGCCCGGTAGTGCTGCTGCACAGCATCACGACTGATTTTGCTCCGTCGCCTCGACCCCAGTTCCTCTCTAAGAACCCATGAAGCGTTTAAACGATACTCGTTCTAACTTGCTCGGCGGCCTCTGGATTTTGCTCTTCGCGATAGTCGCGGGACGCTCTCTCTGGGCGAATTGGAATGAGCATGCAGGCCATTTGCTTACAGCTGTCCTCGTCGGGGTGGTTATCGGCTCATTCCTGTCTTGGCTGACCGTCAAAGCTTGGGTCATGAGATATGGCGTGGCCTACCACATTGCGCGACACCTCGGGATAACCTGGAAGAACGCCAGCTTCCTACGTATGGACATCTCGAGCTCCAGGAGCATTGATATGCGCCGAGGGCGTCAAGTGCTGTGTATGGACGGCCAGATGGGGGACACCGCCGAAGTCGGAACTATCAGACGAGAAACGATCGAAGTTGGTGCCGACTCATTCGAGATCTTGCCCATCAATGCAAGCTACTTGCTGGTCCGCAACGGCGGGCCCTGTGTGGTTAGTTTTATTGCCCGTGGGAGAAACGACTTCTATGAATTGGCAGTTGCCACAGTAGACCGGGGCATCCTGCGGGTCTTGTCATTAACACAAGAGGGCGCAAGCGAAGCCATTCGGTCCATTATGCGCTCTGCCAGCAAGGGTTCCTTTTTACGTGGTAAGCTGCTGCAGGTATCCCCCGGACGTGACGCCGTCAACCAGGCAATTCAAGTCTGCGATAAGCCAGTGTTTTGCCCCACGAGGATGACCCTCGCCGGTGAGTTGTTGGCCATCTTGAACCGCTGCGTCGTCGAACAATCGCGCAATCAAGATCTACTTGCCTCCCATGGACTGGTGGCCAAGACCGGCGTCCTTCTGTATGGCCTTCCGAGGACGGGAAAGACCCTGTTATGCAAGCACCTCAGTGGAGCCTGCAGCGGGCACACAGCAATCGTGCCAACAGCGATGGAGCCCGAGACCATCCGCGAGGTCTTTCGCCTAGCGAGCTACCACCAGCCCGCGCTGGTGATCATTGAAGAGGTCGATCTGCTTGCGACGCGACGCGAGATCAATCGCAACGTGACGAGGATGCAGGAGCTGATAAATGAAATGGCTGGGCCTGCTCCCGGAGCCCGGGCCCTCATCTTTGCGGCGGCGCGAACCGGGAGCCGCGAGCCACCCGTTTGCCTCGCAGACCACGATTTCGACGAGACTCTGTACGAGTTGGTGATATTCGGCGGCGACTTCACCTGCAACATCCTCGGCGTTCCCAATAACGGCCTCGACCTGCCCTGATCAATTTATACGACTTGATGTACCGTGTCGTATTCGACGAACGGCACATGATCAAGCGGCGCCATGCAGCAACGACCTATAGACACAGATGTTCTCATTGTCGGAGCAGGGATCAGCGGACTCTCTACGGCCTGGTTCCTGAAACAACGCGCGCCAGACCTTCGCGTCCGCGTTCTTGAAGCCTCGCCGCGTGCCGGCGGAAAGATCGTCACCCATCGTTCCGACGAGTTCGTCTGCGAAGGGGGGCCAGACGCCATCATCTCCCAGTATCCAGCCGGAGTCGGCCTGATCAAAGAACTCGGGCTCGGCGATGAAATCATCCCCGCCAACCCGGATATTCGCAAAGTCTACGTCCTCCAGAACGATCGCCTGATCCCGCTGGCCCCCGGCTTCCGCCTAACTGTCCCCACCGGCCTTCGCTCGCTGCTGCGCGATCGCTTGCTGAGCTGGCCCGGCAAGATGGCCATGCTGCGCGACCTGTTCGCCGCCCCATTGGCAGAGGGCAGCGACGAGAGCTTGGGCGAGTTTGTGCGCCGTCGTTTTGGCCAGGAAGCACTCGATCGCATTGCCGGGCCAATGATGGCTGGCATCTACGTCGCCGACCCTGAGCTGATGAGTATGCGGGCCACCTTTCCGCAGTTTCTAGCCATGGAAGAAAACGGCAGCCTGATCCGCGGGTTCGCCCGTCTGGCCAGTGCGAGCAAGGGTCCGTCTAAGCCCATGTTCGTAAGTCTCAAAGGCGGCATGCAAAGCCTGATCGAAGCCCTAGAGCCAAGGCTCGATGACGTGCGCTACAACGCCTCCGTACGGTCTAT